>JBPCNU010000210.1:0-9976 GCA_051000975.1 Rubrobacter sp. | reverse complement strand
CTGTTTAGCCTCTATATGTGCAGGATACACATAAACGTAACAACTCGATCACCCGGACGACGTCAAGGACCAGCCAAGAGCCCCCGCTCACGCCGCGATGGACGATGCCCTGTGGCGGCGCGTCGGTGTAGTAGTTGGTGTACTGAGGGCCATGGTCTCCCACGGCCCATATTGTCATCCGATGATTTACCTGCAAATACGGACATTATTTCAGTAGGGGCGGTGGGACTCGAACCCACACTGTACGGATTTTAAGTCCGCTGCCTCTGCCTATTGGGCTACGCCCCCTCAGGGCGGGTTTCGGAGTATATCAGGGGGTCTTACTCGCCTTCCGTTCTATCTTCCGGCTCTCCGGTGCAGCAGTGGTGTTGCGGGTACGGGGCTTCGATCTTCGCGAGGGTCCATTCGGCGACCGGGTTGGGCATCGCCCCTGCGAGGTGCAGGGCGGTGAAGGCGTGGAGACACTTTACGTAGCCACCCTCCCGGACGCCTGCGACGCGCACCCCGTAACGCTCGCGGTGTGAGGCGTGGATGACTTCGATCTCTTCTTCTCCGACTTCTTCCTGTGCGGCCCTGACGCCGCCTGCGGCCTCGACGCTCGCGATAGCGGCGTCCAGCGCCAGACATGTCAGCCAGGACGTCGTCGGCATCTTTCGGGAGGGTTCGTTCTCTATGACGGATGGCTTACCGAACGGGCATCGAGCCGCGACCGTGAAGGGTTTCGGGTCCCGCCCGAGTTGTTTTGCAACGGTCTCGCGGTCAGAGGGGATCATTCCGCCGCGTCCTCCGGGGAGGACGGGATCATATACACTTTCTCGCCGGGTTTGACCATGCCGTAGCGTTCACGGGCAGCCCGCTCTATCCCCGCCGGGGTCTGGAGTTCTTCTACCTCCCGCTCGCGGGCGGAGACGTCGGCTTCGAGGGCGGTGAGGCGGCCTTCCAGCCGTGGAATCTCCGACCGGCTCTGCATCGTTTCCCTGATCGGAGCGAGGTAAGAAGCGAAGAGGAGGCCGATGAACGCCGCGTATGCGACGACCAGAACCGGCCTGAATCTCCTCGATACCGTCAGGGCCTGTTACCTCTCCTCGTCGCCTAGAGTGTGTACTTGAAGGAGGTTCGTAGAGCCGGGCATCGAACCCGAAACCCCGCCCGTGAAGACTATCCGGTCACCGTCTTTCAACTCCCCGGAGGCCTCGGCGACCTGCAACGACTCCCGAAAACGCTCCTCTATCGAACCGGCTTGTTCCCCGACGATGGACGTAACGCCCCACACCAGGGCCATCCGGCGAGCCGTTGCCTCCACCGGGCTTACGGCGAGGATCTTGTTCGGCGGCCTGAACCTCGACACCCGTGTCGTCGAACGCCCAGTCTGCGTCGAGGTGAGTATGGCCTCGCAGTCAAGCACCTCGGCGAGCTCGCAGGCCGCGTGAGTAACGGCGTCGTAGCGGTCGCCCCGGCCCCACATCGTACTCGACATGATGTCCCGACCGTAGTTGATGGCGGCCTCTGCGGTGCGGCAGATCCTCTCCATCTCCTGCACGGCGTACATCGGGTAACGCCCGACCGCCGTCTCGCCGCTGAGCATCACCGCGTCGGCCCGGTCGAAGATGGCGTTCGCGACGTCCGACACCTCCGCCCGCGTCGGCCTCGGGTTCCTGATCATCGAATCCAGCATCTGCGTCGCCACGATGACCGGACGTCCCCGCCGCCTGCACCGGGCGATGATGCGCTTCTGCTCCACCGGAACCCTCTCCGCCGAAAGCTCCACCGCGAGGTCGCCCCTAGCGACCATAATCCCGTCGGACTCCGCGATGATGTCGTCTATGTTCTCTATCGCCTCGTGCTTCTCTATCTTCGAGATGACCGGAGCGTCCCCGCCGAACTCCCTTATCCGCTCCTTCACCTCCCGCACCTCGTCGCCCGTCCTGATAAACGAGACCGCGACCCAGTCGGGCTTCAACTCCTTCATCGAGAATTCGAGGTCTTCGAGATCCTTCGGCGTGAGGCCGTGTATCGAGAGCTGCGTGTCCGGGAAGTTCAACCCCTTGTGCGACGAGACCGGCCCGCCTTCGAGCACCTGACACACCACGTCGTCACCGTTTATCGCCTCGACGCGCAGGCCGAGCAGCCCGTCGTCTATAAGCAACCTGTCCCCGACCTTTACGTCCTGCGCCAGAGCGTCATAAGAGGTCGCGAGCCGACTCGCGTCCCCGATGAAATCCCCTGGGGCGAGCACGACCCGGTTCCCCTCGACCAGCTCCGTCCCGCCCGCCACGCTCCCGGTCCTGATCTTCGGTCCCTGAACGTCTTGGAGTACCGCTACATTGCGATTTACCTTTCTGGCGGCCTCCCGGACGAGGTTCGCGTTCTGGAGGTGCATATCGTGAGAGCCGTGCGAGAAGTTCAGGCGGGTAACGTCCACGCCGGAGCCGATCAGTTCGGAGATCGTCTCTTCGGAGGAGGTAGCGGGGCCGAGGGTGGCTATGATCTTTGTCCGCCGCATCCGGCTATCCCTTCGCTTTCTGCGAGTAGTTGAACGCGGCGAGACCGGGATACAAGCTTGCTTCACCGAGCGATTCCTCGATGCGAAAGAGCTGATTGTACTTGGCGACCCGATCGGTGCGGGTGGGGGCTCCGGTCTTGATCTGCCCGGCGTTCACCGCCACCGCGAGGTCAGCTATCGTCGCGTCTTCGGTCTCACCGGAGCGGTGGCTTATCATCGTCGTGTACCCGGCCTTGTGGGCGAGGTTTATCGTTTCGAGCGTCTCGGTGAGCGTCCCGATCTGGTTGACTTTGATCAGGATGGAGTTACCGACGCTCTCCTCGATGCCGCGTGCGAGTATCTTCGGGTTCGTTACGAACAGATCGTCCCCGACGAGCTGTACCCGGCCCCCGAGCTTCTCGGTCAGCAGGCTCCAGCCCCTCCAGTCGTTCTCGTCCAGGCCGTCTTCGAGTGAGATTATCGGGTACTGATCGCAGAGGTCGGACCAGTAGGCGACCATCTCCTGGCTGGAGAGCGTCTTGCCCTCGCCAGCGAGGACGTAGTTGCCGTCCTGGTAGAATTCACTCGCCGCCGGGTCGAGGGCGAAGAATATCTCCTCTCCGACCGTGTAACCGCTCTTCTCGACGGCCTCGCTGATAAGGGCGAGCGCCTCGGCGTTGCTCGAAAGGTCCGGCGCGAAGCCGCCTTCGTCCCCGATGCCACCGGAGAGACCCTTCTCACCGAGCAGCTCCTTCAAGCCCTGGTAGATCTCCGCTACAGCCCGGATGGCCTCGGAATATTCGGTGAAGCCCGCCGGGGCGATCATGAACTCCTGGAAGTCGACGTTGTTGGAGGCGTGCGCTCCACCGTTCATTATGTTGGCGCACGGCACGGGCAGCGTATGCGCTCCGGGGCCACCGAGGTAACGGTAGAGCGGAAGCCCGGCGGACTCAGCGGCGGCCTTCGCGGCGGCGAGCGAGATACCGAGTATCGCGTTCGCTCCGAGACGCCCCTTGTTCTCCGAGCCGTCGGCGGCGATCATGGCGAGGTCCAGAGCCCTCTGGTCGGTCACGTCCATACCGATGACGACCTCGGCGAGCTCCAGGTTTACGTTGGCGACGGCTTTGCCGACGCCCTTGCCACCGTAGCGGCCCTTCTCACCGTCACGAAGCTCTACCGCTTCATGCTCCCCGGTGGACGCCCCGGAAGGCACGGCCGCCCGCCCGACGAAACCACTAACGGTAGCGAGTTCGACCTCGACGGTCGGGTTGCCCCGTGAGTCCAGAATCTCGCGCCCGTGAACCGCAACGATCTCAGTCATCCCGCACCGCCCTCTCTCGAATTCTCACGTCTCTCGCTACTTACCCAACTTACCCGATTAGTTCCCGCTACGATACGTTCCGGAGATCAGATAGATTCATTTCGGATCATCCACGACCGTCCCCGACAGCCCGACGTAGGCACCGCGTACGTACCAGGCACCGCGTACGTACCGCACGTGTGTCGCAAGACGACTACTTTTTAACACGTAACCGTACGACGTTATGCGGCTGGATGCCCGAAGCCCCGGCGGTGTGAGGTTCGTGATCCGGGCCAGGGCAGAAGCCCCGCTTACGCGAGGCTCTGGTAGGTCGGATACGAGCGATTGTTACTGCGGTTTACTGCGGCGGGGCAGCGGTGGTTTCTTCGGCGGCGACGGTCGGATCGTAAGCGGGGAGGTACTCGACGTTGCGCTCTTCTTCCTGTTCGGTGAGCCACTCGGTAAAGGCCGCGCCCTGCTGCTCAGCGGTGAGCTGCTCCCTTATCTGTTCCTCGACCTCGGAGAAAGGCTGGGCTTCTTCGGGGCGAATCTCATACAGCCGGATTATGTGATGCCCGAACTGCGTCTCGACGGGTCCGACGGTCTCGCCCTCCTCAGCCTCGAAGAGAGCCTCCTCGAAGTTTGGGACGGTCTCGCCGCGCCCGATGCACCCGAGGTCGCCACCCTGCTCCGCGCTGCCGGGGTCCTGAGAGTCCTCGCGGGCTATCTCCTGAAAGTCCGCGTCCTCGTCCTCCTCCAGCCGCTGGAAGGTTTCCTCGGCCTGCTCCTGCTGGTCGGGGCCGTAGAGGATGTGCCGCGCGCAACGCTGAACCGGGGTCGTATAGAGGGTTTCCTCGTTCTCGTCGTAGTAGGCCCGGACCTCCTCCTCGGTCGGCTCCACGTCGCCCGTGACCTCTTCCTGAACCTTCTGGACCGGGAGAGATGAGCGGATATCGTCGCGCAGGTCGGCCTCGGTCAACCCGGCCTGCTCCAGAGCCTGACCCAGCGCCTCGTCGCCGGAGAGTTCCTGCCCGCTCGCGCTCGCCTGCTCGGAGAGCTGGGTCTTGATCGTATCTATCCCACCCTCGACGTCCCTGTCGGAGACGGTGATGTCGTTCTCCCGGGCGTAGGCCGTCGCTATCTCCTGCTGCACGAGCGAGGGCAGGACCTGCTGAGCGGCGAGGTCGTACTGGGGGGAATCCGGGGGGATCTCACCCGACCCGCTCTGCTGAGCGAAGAGGTCTATCCCCTCCTGAAGCTCGCCCTGCGTTACATCACCCCCGTCGAAGGTCGCCACTTGCTGCGCCCCCGAGGGTTGATTCGCCGTCGTGTCCGCCGCACCGCAAGCCCCCGCGCCGAGCACGACCACCGAGAGCCCGAAAACGATCGTGACCCGTCTAAAAAACGCTTTCCCCGGAACCAAGATAAAAAGAACCTCACATGTCAGGTAGCTGAAATTCGACCGTGACCACAAAGCATGAGATCATAGATCGTGCGCGATTGTAGCACGGGCCTTACGACCGCCCTGTTCCCCGTGAGGCCGGGGGGCCGCCTCAGAGATACCGCTGCGGTTTCATCCCGGAGTCGGGAGGATCATGCGCTCGTCAACTCCGAGAGGACAGCGACGGCGAGTTCCTCAGCCCCGAGCTTCGAGCCTCGCACGGAGACCTTTCCTTCCCGGCCGCTGACCGTGCCGCCGGAGGCCTTCCTGACCTCGCCCTTCGCCCGTCCGAGGACGGTGACGCCGTAGAGGGTGAGCGTCCCGGCCCGGTAGCTCACGCTGCTCGCCCCGGCCCCGCGCGCCAGTATGCGGATTCGAGAGAGCGAGACAAGGTTCTTCGCGGCCTCCGGCAACTCGCCGAAGCGGTCGCGCAGCTCTTCGGCGAGATCCTCGACCTCGGTGATGGTGCGCGTGCTGGAAGCCCGACGGTAGAGGTCTACGCGCTCGATCTCATCGGTAACGTAGTCCGGCGGCAGGTACGCATCGAGCGGCAAGTCCACGATAACGGTCTTCTCCTCGTCACCGCCCTCGGGCTTCTCGCCCTTTGCGAGGGCGACCGCTTCATCGAGGAGCCGCAGGTACATCTCGAAGCCGACCGCTGCGATGTGGCCGGACTGCTCATCACCCAGCAGGTTCCCGGCCCCCCGGATTTCGAGGTCGCGCATCGCCACGGCAAAGCCACTCCCGAGTTCCGTGAAGTCCATCAGGGCTTCGAGCCGCTTCTGGGCTTCGAGCGTCGCCCCGAGCGGCGCATAGAGGTAAGCGTAGGCCTGTTCCCGCGAGCGTCCGGTCCGGCCGCGCAACTGATAGAGCTGCGAGAGGCCCATCAGGTCGGCCCGCTCCACGATAAGCGTGTTCGCCGTAGAAACATCGAGGCCGCTCTCGACGATGGTGGTCGTTACCAGCACGTCGGCTTCCCGGTCGAGGAAGCGGCGCATCGCCTCCTCGAGAGACCGTTCCGGCATCTGGCCATGCGCCGTCACGAAGCTAGTATCGGGGACGAGTTCGCGCAGGCGTTCGGCGGTCTCGTCTATCGAGTCAACGCGGTTGTGAACGAAGAAGACCTGCCCGCCGCGCGCGACCTCGCGCTTTATAGCCCGGACCGCCATCTCCTCGTCGTACGGCCCGACGTGCGTCAGGACACTGCGCCTTCCGGCCGGGGCGGTCTCGATGACGCTTATATCCCGGAGCGCTGCGAGGCCCATCTGCATGGTGCGCGGGATCGGGGTCGCCGTCAGCGTAAGCACGTCCACGCTCGTCTTGAACTGCTTGATGCGCTCCTTGTGCTTCACCCCGAAACGCTGCTCCTCGTCCACGATGACGAGCCCGAGGTCTTTCGGGTTTATCTCCGCGCTCAAGACCGAGTGCGTGCCGATCAGGACATCTATCTCACCCTTCGCGAAGCTCTCCAGAATGTGCCGCCGCTCGGCGGCAGTCGTGAACCGGGAGAGGCTCTCGACCCTGACAGCGAAAGGGCTGAGCCTCTCCGAGAAAGTCCGGGAGTGCTGCTGCACGAGGATGGTCGTCGGCGCGAGCATGAGCGTCTGCTTCCCGGCCACCGAAGCCTTGAACGCCGCCCGAACCGCAACCTCCGTCTTCCCGAAGCCGACGTCCCCGCACACGAGGCGGTCCATCGGGTGCGGCTTCGTCATGTCCGTCTTCACGGCGGCGATGGCGGCGGCCTGATCCGTCGTCTCCTGAAACGGGAAGCTCTCTTCGAGGTCGAATTCCCACTCCGAGTCATCCGGAAAGGCGAAGCCGGGCAGGACGCTCCGGGCCGAATGGAGCTTCAACAGTTCTCCGGCGAGCACTTTGACCCGCTGGCGCACCCGGTCCGTAACCCGCGACCAGCTCTCGCCGCCGAGCTTATCTAAACTCGCCCCGGCCCCGACGTACTTGTGAAGCAGTTGCATCTGCTCGTAAGGTACGAAGAGCGTATCCCCGCCCCGGTACGTAACCTCCATGTAGTCCCGTACGACCCCGAGGGCTTCTTTGGAGACCAGCCCCTCGAAGCGACCGATGCCCTGGGCCTGATGCACGACGAGGTCGCCCTTTTTGAGGTCGGCGAACGAAGTGAGCGTCTTGCCCCGGCTCTTTGGCTTCTCCATAGAACGCCGCCGACCGAAGATGGAGTCCCGGCGGACGACGGTTACGTTGCCGTCCGGGTAGGTGAAGCCTTCTTCGATCTCGCCCGGAATAGCGTAGAGGCCCGGCACGAGCCTCGCGTCGACCCGGTCGGTTTCTTTTACGAGGCGATCTATCTCGCCGAACGTGTAGACGGTGCGTTTCGCGTCGCTCGATGAACCGCAGGCTACGAAAACGCTCACCCCATCCTCGACCCACGTCTGCATCCTCCTGGCCGCCTCGCGCAGGGAGTTAGTCGCCTGCAAGGCAAGCGGCGGCGCGGAGACGATCTCCGTCGCCTCTTCCCCATCGTCGCCACCCGAGAACTCGACCGCAGCGTTGACCCCGCTACCGTCGTAGAGCTCCTCTACGAGCCCGTCGAGGTCTTCGGGAAGGGTCTCGCGGGGTTCTTCGCGCCAGACCTCCGTCCCGTCCGGCAGGAGGTCAAGCGGCGAGACCGGGTCGAGGTCGAGGAGCAGGGCGTCCAGCCCCGGCGTCCTGACCCCGCGTGATGCATCCTCGGGCAACTCAGTTTCTTCACCTTTTCCACCTTCCGAAGCGGCAGCGAGCGCGCTGAGGTCGGCCTCTCTCGCAGCGTAGACGGCGACGCCTTCGAGCCCGCGCACGACCCGCTGCGTCGCGAGCGAGACGGCCCGCACGCTCTCGACCTCATCCCCCCACCACTCGACGCGCACGGGGGATTTTCTGGTCGAGGGGAATATGTCCACGATGCCGCCGCGCACGGCGAACTCGCCGGGCTTTATAACGCGGTCGGTGCGCTCGTAGCCGAGTTCAACGAGACGTTCGAGGGCGCTCTCCTGCTCGACCTCCGTCTCTTCGGAGAGTTCGAGCGGCGGGTAGAGCGGCGTCCGCTCCATGAGGGCGAGCGGCCCGCAGACGACGAAGCCCGCCCCGCCGGAGGCAAGCTCGTGAAGGGCGCGCTGCCTCGCCCCGACGCGGGCGACTTCGGGATCGAAAACATCCCCGTAGGCCACGCTCCGCGACGGCAGATGAAGCACCGCCCGTCCATCCCGCACGAACGCTGTTGCGTCGCGCGCGTAGCGTTCGGCGGTGGCTTCGTCCGAGGCCAGATAGAGAACTCTTCCGTTGCCCCGTTCGAGGGCGAGGTAGGCCCGGATGCGTCTTGGGGCTTGAAGAAGCCGCGTGGTAGTACGGTTCACCGGGAAATTGTACTCGTTCCGGCGGGTTTTCAAACCCCGAGCGTCCTCTTGAGAGACGGCTCCGAGAGACGATTCCAAACTTCCGAAAAGAGGAAAAGAGCCGCCGAATCCTACCCCGGCGGCCCTCGATAGAGGTCTTTTCGGGCTAGAGTTCTTCGATCTCCGTGGCGATGATGGAGGGCTGGATACCCCAGGGTACGTACAGTTCGTCTTCGTAGGTTACGTTCAGTTCCCGCTCGAACTCGGCCCTGTCGAACTCGCGGAACTCACCGGTTGCCCGGATCGGGTCGCCTTCTGAGACCTCGGGAACCGTACCGTCTTCGCCCACGATCAAGACCCCCTTGTTTGCACCTACTACTCCGGGGCCGGTGACGACGAACGCTTCACCGTCCAGCGTGTCTTCGACTTCGCCGTCTACGGTTACTTCGTTGCCGTAGTAATCGTCCGGAGCCCGAGTCAGGTCGAAGAGCGTCGGGGAGCCGGTCCGCGCCGCCGGTTCGTCGCTTCTACCCTGTTCTTCCTGCGTGGCACTCGGGGTGAGGAGAATCCGTTTGGCGACGATGACCGGCTCCCCGACGTACTCTTCGTAGAGTTGTCCGTCTGCGGTGGTCCCAAGCTCTTCTTCGAGCGCCGCGCCGTCCTCGAAGCGACGCGCCGCACCCTCTACCTGAACGAGGTCGCCCGTGTCGCTCGGCCCGAACTCGCCCACCTCCGCGCCTTCTACCACTTCTTCCAGCGGCCCGGAGCTCACGACGAGGAGCTCCTCGGTATCGAGGAAATTCTCTCCCCCGATGGTGAAGGCTCGCTCACCGATCAGCTCGCCAAGCTCTCCGCTGACGGTGACGGAAGAGTCGAGGTAGTCATCCGGCGAGTCGGTTATATCGCTCGAGACGACGCCCGCCGGAGCCTCCTGTTCAGAAGCCTCTTCCTCCTCGGCGCAGGCCACCGAGAGACCCGCGAGGGTGAACATCAGGGCTAGCGCCGTGAGCCTGCGCCCGACCGGAGAGGCCTTTATCACGCCCCTCGAGGGGTCGTTTCGTATCGTGCTCATCTGGTGAATCCTCCATTCTCTGGCTTGCAGAGGCTTTCTTTCCGATCTGCCTTCAACTCTGTCTTTGGCTCTGTCGCCGCTAAGCATGGTGGCTGGTGTCGGCGGTGTAGCCGATGGGATGTCCGCTGCGCCCGGCGAGGATGCCGCCGATCGTGGAGGCGATGGCCGCAAGTAGCAGGGAGAAGAAGGCGTAGAGCGCACCCGTCCTCAGGGTCGAGATGATGCTCTCCGGATCTACATCGGCCCCCTGCAAGCTCAGGGCTCCGCTCGATATCGCGCCCAGTTGACTCACGAGGTTGCCCAGAGCGCCGAAGATCTGCCCCAGACCCAGAGAGGA
>JBPCNU010000209.1:0-11621 GCA_051000975.1 Rubrobacter sp. | reverse complement strand
TTCGCCATTCAAATCCTGTAGGGGGCAACTTGGGTTAACTACTTTTTGAAGCAGCTTCACGAACCACTGGCCGCTCTTGACTTCTTCCAGCTTCATGGACTTGGCGAAGTCTCTCGACTCTTTAAGCCCCTGCTTTACCTGAGACGTAACCTTTTCGTTCTCAACTCCCTGCCGCTGCTGCGTCAAGATATCTCCCCACTAAAGATTGGAACGTCGAAACATTGTTATTCTCGAATGATAGCAAGGTATGCTTTCGGTTTTCGATCAGAGTAGCTGTTCTTTCGGGTAAACCCCCTGACAAAACTTATCCGACGCCGACGCTAGAATAAACTCGTGCAAACTAAACTGCAGACTACAAGCGCGACACGCGAAGACGCCCTCGCAGCTAGAGGCATAACGCTCCGCTACAAGTCGAGTGGACGTGGTGTTTCGGGGGCGAACCTGCACGCTGCGAGGGGCGAAGTTCTGGGCCTCGTCGGGCCGAACGGGAGCGGCAAGAGCACGCTGCTTCGCGTCCTCTCTACTGCTGTGAAGCCAGACGCGGGTACGTTCACGGTCTGCGGGTTCGACGGTCTGCGGCAGAAGCGCGAGGTCCGAGCGCGGTTAGGCCTGATGGTTGACCGTCCGACACACTACAAAGATCTCACGGGCTGGGCGAACGCTTATCTCTTCGCGAGGCATTACGGTCTCTCGGAGAAGGAGACGAACGTCGCACTCGCGCCGCTCTTCGACCACTTCGACCTGACGGAATATCAGGACGAGCGAGTGAAGACGTATTCCTACGGGATGGGCAAGAAGCTGGCACTTATAGAAGCCTTCGCCCACGAGCCGCAAGTCATGATGCTGGACGAACCCTCGCTCGGCCTCGACTACACCTCGCAGCTCGCCTACCAGAGAAAAGTGCGTGAGATGGTTAGCTCGGGGGCCACGATCCTCCTCTCCTCCAACCAGGTTGATGAGGTCGAAGCGTTGTGTGACCGGGTCGTGTTCCTGAACCGGGGCGAGATAGTCGCGACCGGAACGCCGGAAGAACTGGTGTCATCCGTCGGCAGGGTACGGCGCATCGTCGCCTCGCTTCGAAACCCGGTCGAGTACGGCCGGGTGAACAGGGTGGACGGGGTACAGCGGATAGTCACGGAAGGTCGGGAAGTCGTGATACAGACGGACGAGCGTCCCGGCATCGTGGCCGACGTCGTGGGTGCGGTGGTTGCATCGGGCGGGGACATAGTAAACCTCTCAGTGGAGCGTCCGAACCTCGCAGACGTGTTCGTGAAGCTGACGGGGGAGGCACTTTCTCGTGAGGATTAACCCCCCGGATACGTACTGGAAGAAGGATGTTTCGCTCTTCTTCGGGAAGAAGTTCGCGCTCGTCATCAAGATGCTCTATCCGCTGGTCGTCATCGTTCCGATCGCAGCTAGCGACATCCCGGCCCAGTACGCCGCCGCCGTCATCGGTATCGTGGCGGTGATGGCCGGGACGTTCGGCGCGGGTGAATCCCTGACGAACGACATAAACGACGGGATCCTCGTGAGGCTCGCCATGACGCCCGTCTCGCCGTATAAGGTCGTGGCTCAGATCCTCGCGGTGAACGCTATTCTGGACTTTATACAGTTGCTGCCGGCTCTAGCGATCGTCTACCTCATCCACACGCCGTCTCCGGTGTGGATGTTCGCGGCGACGTTCGCCGTATTCCTGACGCTCGTGACGGCGAACTGCATCGGCATCTTCCTCGCCAACGTAACGACCAGCCCAGCGGACGTGCTCTTGTATGCGACCATCATCTTGTTTCCCCTGATCTACGTCTCAGGCTTCTTCCGAAACCAGAACCCGGAGGGTTGGCTCGCCGTAGCCCGCGATTTCGTCCCGTTCTCCTACATGAACGACGCCCTGAAGGAGGTCTTCGGCGTTGCGGGTCGCCTCTCCCCGGCGGAGGTCTTCGTGCTCCCGACGGTGATCTGCTGCGTCATCGCCGTCGCCGTGTGCCTTACCGCACCGCGTCTGCTCTCTTTGCGTCTGTAGTATCCTGCCCGACGACAGAGACCCTAAAGAACTCCGGAACGAGGATACACATGAGCTTTGGCCCAGAACAACGAGACGATCTCCTCGAAGCGGTTCGGCTCCTTGAAGCAGTACGGGCGAGCCTCGCCGGAGCGACCGACTTCGACCTGGTGCGGATAGACAGTCATCTCGTCACCGCTCTGACCTCGACGAAGGCCGCGCTTCACGTAGCCGCCAGCTTCGACCCTGAGCCGGGGAATCCTACAAGAGAGTCATAGCCTGCGTTCGTAGGCCTCTATCTGCGCCCGGCACCGCCGCTCGAAGTTACGGTACTCGCGCCAGCGGGCGAGGAGCCCCGGAGCGTTTAGGAGATCTCGCCGCCCCTCCCGACTCTCTACCGCGAGCCGCCCGTCCTGAAGCCTTCCGGAAGCGATGAACGAGACCCGGTGCTCCAGGTCCGGTATGGAGAAGTCGTGAGTGTAGAGTGAGGCCATCCCGGAAGCAGGCAACTCCCGCCCCGAGAGCGAACGCACGAATATGCCGTCCCGGCCCCGGTCCTCTGCGGCTACGGTGTCGCAGGTGAGGTCGCCGTTGGCTCCGGTCTCATTCCAGAAGAGCACGGCGTGGTTCTCCGGGCTACGTTTCGTGAGCGGGATAGCGTCGCTCGTCGCCTCAAGCTTTAGGATAAAGCGAGGCAGGTACCACCAGTTCTCGCGGCGGAGGATCAAGCTATTCGAGAGCTTTCTTCCGGGCGGGAACTTGAAGAGTTCCTGGTGCATCAGCTCATCGCAGTAAAGCTCACCCTCGATGTCCGGGACAACCGAGAGGCGCGCCGTGACACCGAGCGGCCTCCACCCGACGCGAGCGAGCCGGGAGTCCGTGAAGGTCAGGCAGACCTCGGGATTCCTTGCAAGGTGCTGAGCCAGGTCCGCGTCGGCGTAGGTCAGGGTGAAAGCCGGGTCTCCGTCCAGAACTACGGGCGTTACCGTTCGCGCCCGTATTCGCTCCTGTGTTCGTCCCTGTAGTTCACCGCTCTTTCCGTTCTCTGCGGTGTAGGCGAGTTCGGCGACGGCGGCGGTCTTCGCGGAGGTCAGGAGGGCGGACGCCTCGGGCGGGTTCTCTTCCGGTTCGGGGGGTTGCAACGGTCTCATGCTGGCTCCATACTACCTTACGAGAGGTGAAATACAGGCGCGTTCGGCTCTATCGGGCCGTCGGGATGGAAGGGGAGTGCCGTATGCCGGCGATAGTCGTTGTTCTGATAGTTCTCGTCGCGTACTATCTGGGGTATCGGTTCTACTCGAAATACCTTGCGGAGAAAGTCTTCGCTATAGACAAGTCCCGCCAGACCCCGGCCCACGAGTTCGAGGACGGCGTCGATTACGTGCCGACGAACAAGCACATCCTCTTCGGGCATCACTTCACGAGCGTAGCGGGGGCCGCGCCGATCACCGGTCCGGCCATCGCGGTTTTCTGGGGCTGGGCACCGGCCCTCATGTGGGTGGTGCTCGGTACGATCTTCGCAGCCGGAGCGCACGACTTCGGGGCGATAGTGGTCTCGGTCAGGAACCGGGCGCAGAACATCGGGACGCTCGCCGGTTCGGTCATCAGCCGCCGGGCAAGAACGCTCTTTCTCGTCATCATCTTCTTCCTTCTGACGCTCGTGAACGCGGTCTTCGCGATCGTGATGTCAACGCTCTTCATCAACACGCCGTCGGCGGTCATCCCGGCGGCGGTCGTCATCCCCATCGCCCTCACCATCGGACAGC
This sequence comes from Rubrobacter sp., assembly GCA_051000975.1. GTDB lineage: Bacteria > Actinomycetota > Rubrobacteria > Rubrobacterales > Rubrobacteraceae > Rubrobacter. The sequence continues at coordinate 7,856 of JBPCNU010000209.1, read as the reverse complement.
TCGTCTACCGCAGGCGCGGCTCGATAGTCCTCCCGACTATCGTCGGGCTCCTCCTTCTTTACGCGACGATACCGCTCGGGCAGGTGTTTCCGATCACGGTCGACCCCCTCGCCGGGGTTCTCGGGGTCGAAGCCTCGACGGTGTGGGTCATCATCCTCTTCACGTATACGTGGTTTGCCTCGAGGCTCCCGGTGTGGCTGCTCCTCCAGCCGAGGGACTACATAAACTCCTACCAGCTCTTCGTAGCTCTGGCCGTGATCTTCCTCGGCATCGCCGTCGGCCTGAACACGATAGTCGCTCCGGCCTTCAACACGAACCTGCCGGAGGGTTCGCCGTTCTGGTTCCCGTTCCTGTTCATCACGATCGCCTGTGGTGCGATCTCAGGCTTCCATAGCCTCGTCGCCTCCGGGACGACCTCCAAACAGCTCGACAACGAACAGGACGCCCGGTACGTCGGGTACGTCGGTTCGCTCGGCGAAGGGTCTCTGGCGACGGCCGCGATCCTCGCCTGCACCGCCGGTGTCGGCAGTTACGCGATATGGCAGGAGAGCTACTCAAGCTTCAACTCGGCCTCGGCGAACGGTCTCGGGAACTTCACGGCGGGGGTCGGTGAGTTCGTCAGCAACCTCGGTATCCCGGCGGCGATCGGGGCGACGTTCGCGGCGGTCGTGGTCATCACGTTCGCCGGGACGACGCTGGACACTTCAGTGAGGCTCCAGCGGTACGTGATTCAGGAGATCGGAGAGGTCGCCGGGTCCAGGCTACTCTCGCGTAACATGACGCTCGCCGCGACGATAGCGGTGCTGCTCTCGGCGGGCCTCGCGCTCTTCCCCTACGGTGGCGGCGGAGAGGCCGGGTTCGCCTTTGGCGTACTGTGGCAGCTCTTCGGCACGACGAACCAGCTCACCGCCGGGCTGGCCCTCGCGGTCATAGCGGTCTGGGTGCTGGCGAGCGGCAGGAACCCGCTCGCAGCTATCATCCCGCTCGTCTTCCTGCTGACGATGACGACCTGGGCCCTGCTCATAAACCTCGGAAACTTCTTCCGGGACGGCGCGTGGCTCTTGCTCGTGCTGGACATCGTGGTCTTCGTCCTCGCACTCTGGCTCATAGTCGAGGCTTTCATCGCGATGAACCGGGTCCGCCGGGAACGCCGCGCCAACGGCAACTCCTCTGGGGGCAACCCTTCTGGAGGCAACTCCCCCGAAAACACAAACCAGCGATGAGGATGGCCCACCGCATACTTCTCGTCCGGGAACTCGACGCTCAGGTCTCGGCGTCGGGTTGCTGTGGACGCATAGGCGGGAAGCACAGCGAACTCGGCGGCGGCCAGGACTACTCCCACAACCGCCACGAGATGGAGGCGATGGGCCGGGTCTACCGCGCACTCAAGGAAGCCCTCTTCGACGAGGATGTGGAGATCTCGGTCGTGGATCCCCGAAATGCCATCTGGCTACTCCCGGCCATCCTCAGCGACGCTAGACGACACCGGCTCTCAGCCCTCGAGACCCTGCGGAGCGTGAAGCGAGGCATCTCCTACAACTCGATCGTCTTGGACGGTAAGGTGCTGTTCTCGGGCAGAATCCCCCCTGCCGAAAAGGCGGTCGCGGCGGTCCTCAAGGAGCTGGAAGCGGTTCCGACGCATGTCTCCTAACCTCAGAGAACTCTTCGAGCGGTTCGAGGAGTTGAACCGCCAGTACATGGTCAGTCGCTGGCAGTCCGGCCTGCAAAAAGAGGCCTCCCGGCAGGAAGACGCTCTGATGGCGATGCTCTTTCTCGAAGCTCTGGGCGTGGAGAACCCGACGGGCTACTACACCCTGGAGCTCTACCCGGAGTTCGTCGAGTCCTTCCACCGCTGGCACCGCAAGATGGGGATGGACACCTTCCCCGAACCCGGCTTCTGCTGTTGACGGAAGGTCAGACCCACAGGCGACTCGTCTTCCTCGGTGGTAAGGGTGGGGTCGGCAAGACTACCCTGGCGGCGGCCTTCGCGACGCTGCTCGCCTCTCGGGGAGAGAAGACGCTCCTCGTCTCCACGGACCCGGCCCACTCGACGGGTGACATCCTCGACGTCAAGCTCTCCGGCGAGCCACGGGAGGTTGATGATCACCTCTTCGCCGTCGAGATAGATGCTGCAGCGGACGCAGCACTTTACATAGAGGGCATAAAGGAGGATTCGAGGAAGTCCGTCAGCCCGGAGGTAAGGCCGACGGTCGAGAAACATCTGGAGCTTGCCAAGAGCAGCCCCGGCACGGAGGAGTCCGCGCTCTTCGAGCGGTTCGTTGATTTGATCTCGCTCTGTCCTTCACGGTACGACCGGCTCGTCTTCGACACCGCCCCGACGGGCCACACCCTGCGCCTGCTCGCCCTCCCGGCCCTGCTCTCGGCGTGGGTCGAGGGGATGGTAAGGCAGCGTGAGAAGGTCGCCGGGATGGAGCGAATGCTCAGGAATCTCGCCGGGCGCGACGACCCTGCGGGCGACCCGGTCCTCGACCGGTTGCGCGAGAAGCGAAGTAGATTTCATCACGCAAGGCATCGTCTCCTCGAAGACGCGGCGTTTTACCTCGTCCTGATTCCGGAGAGGCTCCCCATCGAGGAGACCGCTCGCACCCTCAATACCCTGGAAATCGGCGGTATCCGGGTCGAAACCCTGCTCGTCAACCGCATCATGCCGGAGATAGCCGAAGGGGATTTCATGCGCTCTCGACTCGCTCAGCAGTCCGAGTACCTCGAAGAGATAGAATCCCGCTTCAAAGGCTACAGAACGCTCCAGATAGAACAGGACGCCAGGGATATAACGAGCCGGGATCAGCTAAAGAGCATAGCCGAGCGGCTGGAGTCGCTGGCTTGAAAAGGTTCAATCAGGCTTCGACTTTACGCTAAGTTTCTCTCGTGTAGACCCAGTACCGGAAACCGAAACGAGGCTCTATCTCCCAGACGACCTCAAAGCCTGACCCTTCATAGATTTTTCTCGCAGCGATCATCATCTCCCCGGTGTGCAAGGCTATTCTCTGCGCTTCGTCTTCTCTGGCCCTGCGGATACATTCCTCGCTGAGCTTCGTTCCTACCCAGATTATGGTACTGCGGCGAGACGGAAAGCATCCTGATGATCGACCATTCAAGCTCGAATATGTCCGGCCTCGGTGAACCGGGCGGGAGGTAGACGACGACCCCGGCTATTTCATCATCCACTTCAGCGACGAGCAACGTTCCGTGTGCCGCAACTTTGACGATGCTCGACACGCCTTTTCGCATCCCCTCCCAGTCTTCGGGAGAGAAGATTTCCCGGTACCGGGCGTGTGCCACGAGGGCGAGGGCGCGGGCTCTCTTCGTCTTGTTCGACTGCGGCCCTCAGTCCGATCTTCAACCGTCCACCTCTCGCTCGGGGTAGTTGGAAGAGAGGTTATCAGAGCGTGCTTTTAGCTCGCTTTCTTGTTTGCGCTCTCGAAGATTTCATGGTCTCGAAGATTTCATGGTCTCGAAAGTGGAGGTCACGGTTTGTGGTTCCGGAGTCGTCGCCGATGGTGATGCGGCGGCTGAGTGGAAGGTATATTCCTTCGACCTCATGGTATCCGTCGCGGTAGAGGTCGGTCCTGACGACGCGGTTGTTTGCCCGACTCCAGTAGACGATGCAGTAGTGAACCGGGAGGCTTCTGCCGTCCTCCGGGATGCGCTGGCGGGCCTGGATGTTGACGGTGAAGCGCAGGTCTCCGAAGCGGCGTTCTACCTGGGTGATCTCCCCGGAGCGTACCCGGTAAACGGATTCCAACCCGTCTTCGACGTGTATGGCCTGTCCCGCCAGGGTCTGTTTCGGGTCGAGCCAGATCCATGAACCTCGCGCCGTCCGGGGGCGTGAGAAAAGCTTTAGCGTAGCGTCCGGTTTCGCTCCCGGCGAAGGCGGCAAGGGATTTTCTTATCTCTCGGGGTCCGCCGAACCGAAAGTCTAGCTGGGTCACGTGCGATCCGGTGGCGTGGATCTTGTCTTCGAGGTCGGCGCCGGAGACCCGTCATGGACCAGGGCCATCTCCTCCAGGTCTTGACCCAGGGTAAAAGCAGCCTCGCGAGCATAGCGAGTCGGATTGTAGAGGGTTCGACTCACTCTACCGCTCCCCAAGGGCCCGTTCGACGGCGGCCTCGACGCGACCGCCGTAGGGCTGGGCGCCGGTGATCCTCTCCCCCTCTCCGAGCGGGGCGTCCGCGGGGGCGACCAGCATCGTCGGCACGGACTCGACGCCGAGCTTCTTTGCGAGTTCTTCGTCCGAGATGACTTTGTCCGTGTAGTGGCCCTCCGCGAGCGCCGCGCGAAGCTCCTCCCGGTCCAGCCCGACCGACTCACCGACCTCGAGCAAGACCTCCTTATCCGCCAGATCCCTTCCGTCCTCGAAGAATGCCCGGAAGAGGGCGTGGTGCGTCTCGTCATAGAGGCCCCGCTTGCGGGCGAACTCCGCCGCCTCCAGAGCCTTGCGACTCCTCGGTTGCACGGGCGGCAGACGCAAGGTCATGCCCAGAGCCTCGGCCATCGGATAGACGGAGGCGTTCCAGACACGGTGCAGGTACTCACCGTCGGGGTCGAGGGTCGGGATCGGATCGGGTCGCAACTCATAGGCCCGCCAGTCGACCTCCACCCGGTCCCCGTACTCCTCCCGGACACGTTCGAGGTCCGGCTCCTCCAGATAGCAAAACGGACACACGTAGTCGCTGAAGACCGTGATCTTGGCCCTCTTCTCACCGTTATTCTCCATATGATTCCTCCGAATATAACCGCGTAGAAATATGGGCCTCATCCGGTAGAACGAAGCCCAAAAACACTTTAGAGCCTGGATCAGGCCGGTGTGAAGTCAAGCTCGCTCGTGATCTCGATGCTCCCCTTCAGGGACCGGGCGACCGGACAACTGTCCGCGTAGACCCGGAGGACCCGCTCTATCGTCTTCCGGTCGTCTTCGCTTGCCCTCAGGCGCATGGAGTGTTTTATGCGCTTGATGACGAGCACCTTTCCCTCATCCTCGACCTCCCCGACCGTCTCGGCCTCAAGGCCGTCAAACGACACTTGACGCGCTCCCAGCGCGCCTGCAAAGGTGCCGAGCAGTCACCCACCCGCCGCCGCGACAACGTAGTCGAGCGTCGAGGCGTGTGGCTCCTCGGCCCCCGGCTCGACCCCGTAGTGCTCCGCGACCTCGCTGTGGACCCCGAAGAGCACCGGCTCTTCCTCGCCCGGCAAGTAGGCCCGCCGGACTTTTCCTTCCACCGGCTCTACTTTCACCTTTGAGATGTACTTTACCTCTGACACGTTACGGTCCTTTCCATCGAGTGCTTGCTCGTAATACTTACCCACAACGCCTGCCACGTGCTCTTACCTGAACAGGGCGTGGTACTCCTCGTTCGGAAGTTTCCCGCAGGCGAGCGACATCCGGTTCGTGAAGTTGTACATGCTTGCGATCTCCGCCACGTCCCAGACTTCCTCCAGCGTGAGGCCGAAGCTCTTGAGGTGTTCGATGTCTTCGGGGTTGCATTCGAGGGGTTCGTTGGTGATCTTCACCGCGTAGTCGAGGATGGCCCTTCGACTCTCATCCAGCCCGGCCCGGCGGTAGTCGAGGGTGATGCGATCGGCGAGGATCGGGTCTCCGAGGGCTTCGCGAAGAGCGGCGCCGTGAGCCACCAAGCAGTACAGGCAGCCGTTCTCCATCGAGACTGCGACCGCGATCATCTCCCGCTCCGCCGCCCCGAGGTTCTCCGTCGGCTCGTGCAGCATCCTGTAGTGGTTGAACCATGCAGAGAGCCTCTCCGGGCGGAAGCTGTACGCCCGGAATACGTTCGGCACGAAACCGACCGTCTCTCGCGCCTTCCTGAAAAGACCCTGTAGACCCTCCGGCAACGCCGACTCCTCCGGTACGGGGAACCAGCTTATCGGGGTCTGCTCCGTCGTCTTCTCGGTGTCGGTCATATCGTACTCCTTCGGTACTGCTTCGGTGCTGCTTCATACATCCCCCGAGGAAATTACAGGGGACGCAGTGATAGCGACGCCGGGGGAGCGATCTCACAACCCCAGCGTCGCCTGACGATCATGGCTGGGTGGCCCTTCCTAGCGGTTGACGGCCCGCATCATCTGCTCGGTGTAACGCTCGCCGGACGCGGAGCCTTTCGGCAATGCCTCCTCGATGCGCTTCAGGTCTTCCTGCGAAAGCTCCACGTCGGTGGCTGCGGCGTTCTCCTCCAGCCTTTCGCGCCTTTTGGTGCCGGGGATCGGGGCGATATCCTCGCCCTGATGCAGCAGCCACGCGAGGGCCAGCTGCCCCGGCGTGATGTCCTTCTCCTCGGCGATGGAGCGAACCTTCTCGGCGAGCTTCAGGTTCTTCTCAAAGTTCTCGCGCGAAAAACGAGGGAATCGCTCGCTGCGGGTATCTTCTTCCGGGAGGTCGTCGAAGGACTTCCACGCACCCGTCAGGAAGCCGCGCCCGAGCGGGCTGTACGGGACGAACCCGATGCCGAGTTCCCTTATGGTGGGCAGGATCTCATCCTCCACCTCCCGGGTGAAGAGCGAATACTCGGACTGAAGCGCGCTTATCGGATGGACCGAGTTGGCCTTCCGGATGGTCTCTATCCCCGCCTCCGAGAGCCCGAGATACCTTACCTTCCCCGCTTCGACGAGCTCCGCCATCGCCCCGACGGTCTCCTCTATCGGCGTATCGGGGTCAACACGGTGCTGGTAGTAGAGGTCTATGTGATCCGTACCGAGCCGTTGCAGGGAAGCGTCGGCGGCCTTCTTCACGTACTCCGGGCTGCCGTTCACGCCCTGAAAGCTACCGTCCTCGCCGCGCACGTTCCCGAACTTCGTGGCGAGGACTACCTCGTCGCGGCGGTCTTCGATGGCGTTGCCGACTAGTTTCTCGTTGGTGAACGGGCCGTAGATGTCCGCGGTGTCTATGAAGTTGACGCCGAGGTCGAGGGCGCGGTGGATGGTGGCGGTCGCCTCGGCCTCGTCGATAGTGCCGTAAAACTCGCTCATGCCCATGCAGCCGAGTCCCGTTGCAGAGACTTTCATGCCCTGGTTGCCGATCTCCCTGTATTTCACGAGTGCCTCCCGAGTATAGAAACGATTTCCCCCGAAAGCGATTCGGGTCGTGTCCGGTCCACCCGGCTCACACCCCGTTTCTTAGCCGGAGTGCGTCCGCGGCAAACCGGTTCGTCGCCTCAGACCACCGGGATTCGTCAGGATTCGTCAGGAGGTGGGGAGTTCGGTCGGGTTCCGCTCAGAGTAGCGATTGGTAATTGGCATCCGGCGGTCGCGCCCGAACGAACGGGTCGTCACTTTTATGCCGACCGGGGCCTGACGGCGTTTGTACTCGGCCCGGTCCACGAGCTTCACGACGCGGCGGACGTCCCTCTCGTCGAAGCCGAGGGCGATAATCTCCCCGACGCCCTTGTCCTCCTCGATGTAGGCTTCGAGGATCGGGTCGAGCACATCGTAGGGCGGCAGCGAGTCAGAGTCGCGCTGGTCTTCGCGCAGCTCCGCCGAGGGCTCTTTGGTCAGGACGGATTCGGGGATGATCTCGCGTCCTTCCGAGTCGTTTATGTAGCGGCAGACGCGGTAGACGAGGGTCTTCGGTACGTCCCGGATCAGGGCGAACCCCCCGGCCATGTCGCCGTACAAGGTCGAGTAGCCGACGCTCATCTCGCTCTTGTTGCCGGTGGAGAGGACGATCCAGCCGAACTTGTTCGACAGGCCCATCAAGGCGTTCCCGCGCACCCGCGACTGGAGGTTCTCCTCCGTGATGTCTTCCTCGGTCCCCGCAAAGCTCTCGGAGAGCATCTCCCGGTAGGCATCGAAGGCCGGGCCGATCGGGACGACCTGCGTCTCGATG
>JBPCNU010000208.1:0-11650 GCA_051000975.1 Rubrobacter sp. | reverse complement strand
CTCAGGCTCTGTTCGGGATCGTCCAGGGCGGCCTCTTCCCCGACCTGCGCGAGGAGAGCCTCCGCCTGACCACCGACCTCGACTTCCCCGGTTACGCGGTCGGGGGGCTTTCGGTGGGTGAGTCTCGGGGGGAGATGCTCGAAGTCCTTGGCCATACCGCGCCGCTGCTGCCCGCCGAGAAACCCCGCTACTTCATGGGCATCGGGGACCCGGTCGGCATCCTGCAGGTGATAAAGCTCGGGGTGGACATGTTCGACTGCGTGCTGCCGACCCGTCTGGCGCGGCACGGCTCGGTCCTTACGCGCGGCGGTCGCCTGAACCTTAGAAACGCCCGGTTTAAGAGAGATTTCGGGCCGCTCGATAGTGAGTGTGATTGCCCGACGTGTACGGGTTACAGCCGGGCGTATCTGGCGCATTTGATCCGGGAGGACGAGATCCTCGGGCATCGGCTCGTTACGTACCACAACGTCCGGTTCGTTACGCGGCTCTGCGAAGAGGCGCGGGGGCATATCGAGTCGGGGGACTTCGCGGCGTGGTCGGAGGGATGGGTCAGACGCTACGAAGGTCACGAAAGATAAGGGGGTGATCGGCTTCGGGCGGTGCTAGAATCCGAGCCGATCACATGAATACTCTACGAAACAACCTTGTAATACTCGGGCTGGTGGTTCTGCTGCTCTGTCTGGCGGCGTACCTCATATTCCTTCGTCAACCCGTTTCGCAGGCGACCCAGCTCGGCCTCGACCTCGAAGGCGGGGTGCGGGTGCAGCTCCAGGGCTTCAAGAACGATGAGAGCGACGTGACGAACGAGGAGATGGCCCGTGCCATAGAGGTCATAAGGCAGCGGGTTGACAGCCTCGGGGTCACAGAGCCCGAGATAAGGCAGCAGGGGACCGACCAGGCCCTCGTGGACATCCCCGGCATCACCGATTCCGACCAGGCCGTCGAGGTCATCGGTCGGACGGCGCAGCTGGGCTTCTACCGGGTCATCGCCTCCGACGGTGAGGCGGGCATCCCTCAGGACGAGGTCGCACAGGCTCAGGACGAACTGCGCGAGAGCCTTCGCGAGTCGAGCGACTTCGAAGAGGGGCAGACTAAGGTCATCTTCGAGGACACCCCCGACCCTTCCGGGAACGGGAACATCGTGGCCGGATACATCGTCAGCGAGCAGCCGCAGATCACCGGTGATGCGATAGATTCCGCCTCCCTCGCCCGCGACCAGCAGGGCCGGTTGGAGGTGCAGATGAACCTGACCGGAGACGGTGGTCGGGACTTCGGGCAGCTGACGCAGGAGATCGTGCAGGGCTCGCTCGCGGACGGTGCGCCGGGGACCGGGCAGCTCGCGGTCGTGTTGGACGAGGACGTGGTGAGCGCGCCAGTCGTGCAGGACCCGATCCTCGGCGGGCAGGTCTCCATCAACAATACCGGCTCCCCGCAGGGCCTGCCGGAAGACGAGGCGCGGGAACTCGAAGTCGTTCTCCAGACGGGGGCCTTGCCGATAAACATGGAGGTTCTCTCGGTGCAGAGCATCGGGCCGACGCTCGGGGCGGAGTCGCTTCGGGGCGGGCTTATCGCCGCGCTCGCAGGGCTGGCGTTCGTGCTGGTCTTTCTGACGTTCATCTATCGGGCGCTCGGGGTAGTGGCGAGCCTCGCGCTCATCATCTACGGGTTCCTTCTGTGGGCGATCATAGTCGCCGTCCCGATCACGATGACGCTGCCGGGTATCGCCGGCATCGTCCTGTCCGTCGGCGTAGCGGCGGACGCGAACATCGTTATCTTCGAGAGGATCAAAGAAGAGTCGAGGCTCGGCAAGACGGCTCGGGCCGCGATTCAAGCGGGGTACAAGAAGGGATTTCGGGCGGTCCTCGACGGCAACGTCACGACGCTCATCACCGCGTTCATACTCTTCGCGCTCGCGAGCGCGCAGGTGCGAGGCTTTGCGGTATTGCTCGCCATCGGCGTGCTGCTCTCGATGTTCACGGCTATCGTGGTCACGCGGGCCTTGCTCGGCATTCTCTCCAGCCGTGGCCTGAACATCTCGCCGGGAATGATGGGCGTCTCGAAGAAGAGCATGGCCGCCGGGAACAGCGAGAAAGCCCGATGAAGTCGCACTCGGAAAACGTAGATTTCGCTCGGGGCTGGAAGCTGTGGTTCGCTATCTCCGGGGCTTTGATCGTCTTCGGGCTCGGGGCCATCGCGCTCGGCAACCTGAACTTCGGCATAGACTTCCAGGGTGGGGCGCAGTTCACGGCGACCGGGGCGGCAAACACCCTGAACGAAGACGAGTTGAGGCAGCAGTTACCGCAGAACGTGCGGCAGGAGGCGATCATCCAGAGCCTCGGGCCGAACGGCTACGAGGTCAGGACGCCCGTTTTGAGCCAGCAGGAATCATCCGAAGCGCGCGACGCCATAACGAGCGCGCTCGACGCGGAGGTCAGCGTCAATTCGATCAGCCCGAGCTTCGGGGACCAGATCAGGAACCAGGCCCTGAGCGCGGTAGCGGCGTCGCTGATCATCGTCGTGGTATTCATCACGATTCGCTTCGAGTTCGGGTATGCACTCGCGGCCGTGGCAGCATTGCTGCACGACATCTTCATTACTATTGGTTTCTACGCGATAGTCGGGCGGGAGGTGAACCTCGTTACCGTCGTAGCGATATTGACGGTTCTGGGCTATTCGCTCTACGATACGATCATCATCTTTGACCGGATCCGGGAGAATACGCCGGAGGTCGGGTATCGCCGCGACCGCTTCGAGAACATGGTCAACCTCTCCATCCGGCAGGTCGTGAGGCGTTCGATCTACACGTCTATCTCGACCCTGATCCCGGTTCTCGCGCTGCTCATATTCGGGGAGAGCGTACTCTCGGACTTCGCGTTCGCGCTGCTCGTTGGGATAGCCGCCGGTACGTATAGCTCGATCTTCATCGCCTCGCCGGTTCTGTGCCTGTACAAGGCGTGGAGCGAGGCTCGCCGCTCCGAACGCGAGCGCGAGGAACGTACCCGTCCTCCTCGCCGCACCTTCGACGAGCCGCAGGTCTAGCCGGGATCTCCCCCCGGTTTTCGGCGGTCGAACGGTTTGCTCAGGAAGGCGAAGATCCTCGGCGACTCTCGAGTAAGTAGCGGCCCGAGGATCGAGAGTATCAGGACGTAGAGGGCGGCGAAAGGCTGTATCAGACCCGAGAGCCCGCCGCCGATAGCGAGGCTCGCAACGATGATCGAGAACTCCCCCCGCGAGACTATCGTGAACCCGACGTTCGCTGAGGCTCGGCTGGAGAGCCCGGCGTTCTTGCCGGCTATCATGCCCGCGACGAAGTTCCCCGCGATGGTCATGATGACGGCCAACACCGAGAGCAAGGCAGCGTCGAGCAGCGTGAGCGGGTCTATGCTCAGGCCGAAGCTGAAGAAGAAGATCGCCCCGAAGAAGTCCCGGAACGGTATTACCAGACGCTCTATCCGGTCTCGGTGCTCCGTCTCGGAGAGGACGAGACCGAGAAGCAGGGCTCCGATGGCCTCTGCGATGTGCAGCGTCTCGGAGAGGCCCGCGACAAAGAAGAGCGCGGCAAAGACGACGAGTATGAACGTCTCGGGCGAGCGGATGTTCAGCGCGCGGTTGAGGAGCGGCGCACCCTTTCTCGCCAGCACGAAGAACAACAGGATGTAGCCGAGGACGACGAGCATCGTCACGATGGTTCCACTAACGGAACCCCCCTCCGAGAGAACGAGGCCGGAGAGTATGGACAGGTAAACAGCCAGGAAGATGTCCTCGAACATGATGATGCCGAGGATCATCTCGGTCTCCGGGTTAGCCGTTCGCCTCAAATCTACGAGCATCTTGGCGACGATCGCGCTCGATGAGATCGTGATGATCCCGGCCACGACCAGTATCCCGGCCAACTGAAACCCGGCGAGCCAGCCGAAGAGCAGGCCCAGCGTGAAGTTTATGCCGATATACACCGAGCCGCCGACCACTATGGACCTGCCGGAGTTGATCAGCCTCCCGACCGAGAACTCCAGCCCCAGATAGAAGAGCAGGAACAGGACCCCCACCCTTCCGAGGAACTGGATCACGTCGTAGCTCTCCTCGAAGCCGAGGTCGACAGGGCCAATAGCGGGGAGGTGCGATCCTACGACCATCCCGATGATGATCAGGAACGGGATGTTCGAGAACTTGAACCGGTTGGCGAGAAGCGTAGCCCCGGCCGCGAGGACCAGCGCCGCTCCGACTTCCAGAACGAGGTGGTCCAAGCTAGCCTCGATTCACCTTCACGATGGCCTGAAAGCCTGCGACCCGCTCGCGCTCCCCGGCGACTATAAGCGTGCAACCACCCCGGATTGTTGCTTCGGGACCGGGGTTGATGACCTGACTGTCCGCGCCGAGAACCGCTACGATGGTAGTCCCGAAGTTCTTCCGAACCCCCAGCTCGCCGATGGTCTTTCCCTCGGCCTCCGAGCCTTCCTCGACGCGGTACCATTCTATGCTCAGGTTGTCGAAGGCCATCTCGACCTTCTCCAGCGCCCGTGGCGTGTAGACCATCCCGCCGATTATCCCGGCCAGCTGGCGGGCCTCGTCGTCATCGAGGTCGAAGGAGGCGACGCTCTCTTCGTGATTGTTCCGGTCGAACTGGTAGACTTCGCGCCTTCCATCGTCGTGTATCACCACCACGACCCTCTCTCCACTCCGAACGTCGGCCTGGAACTTCTTGCCGATGCCTGGCAGATCGGTTTCCCTTACGTTCAACTCTGACCTCCTCGCTGGAATGCACTCCTCGGAAAATATAGACGATAGCAGGTACGCATGACTTCATGCCTGTACAGGGCGCAGAGCGAGGCTCACTACGAGGCCGAGAACGGGGATATCAAGGGCGCACCCGCCATCAACGACCCTCCAACGAACCTCTGGCGTAGTCCTCCCGCCCGGCGGTCAGGTTTCGCCTCCGGTGGGTTATCATGGAGGCGTATGACGGGAAGACATGGAATCCGAGCGACCGGAGGTCGAGATGCGAGGCAGTTTAGGGGAGACGATAGAACGTCTGGTTCTCTTGCAGGTCGGGGCAGCGGCTGCGACCCGCGACAGGGTTGAAGAGGTCGTCGAGCGGCTGATCGCCCAGGGGCGAGTACAGCGAGAAGAGGGGCGCACCGTCGTTGACGACGTGATGACGAGCGCGCGCCAGCGCAGCTCTGGGGCTCGCTCGATGGTGGACGCCTCCGTGCAGCAGGGGATGCGCTCCGCCGGGCTCCCGACCCGAGAGGACTACGAGGACATGGTCTTCCGCGTCGAGCAACTAGAGCACCGCGTCAGGATGCTCGAAGACCGTCCGGCCGCCGCGCCGTCCTCGCCCTCCGCCGCTGGAACCTCGCCCTCCGCGCCGGGCGGCGTAACCGGGGCTGGCGGGGCTTCGGGCAGAAGAGAGCCGAACGGCGGAACTTCCGACTCGACCACCAGATCCTAGTCGGAGACCGGTCAGGGTCCGGGTAGCGGGCTTTCGGGTGTGATCGGCCCCGAGACACCACGGCTTTCGGGGGAGGCGGCGGGCGAGGTCCGGGAGCGACCCTCCGGCAACCTGAGGCGGTTTTCCCAGATCGGACGCGTCCTCGTCCGCCACGGTTTCGGGTTCGTCTTCGACGCGAGGAGCGGGAGCCGGGAGAGCAAGGGCATTCGCGAAGTCCTCGCCCCGAACTTCGCCATCCGGCTCCGGCGCGCCCTCGAAGACCTCGGACCGACGTTCGTCAAGTTCGGGCAGCTACTCTCCACGCGCCCGGATGTCCTGCCGGAGGGAATCCTGACAGAGCTCCAGCGGCTTCAGGACACCGCTTCGCCCATGAAGTTCGAGACGGTCGTCGAGCTGATGGAGCGCGAACTCGGCGCGTCCGTCTCCGAAATCTTCGACGAACTCGACCCTGAGCCGCTCGGGTCGGCGAGCATCGGTCAGGTCCACCGGGCCGTCCTGCGCGGCGGCCAGACGGTCGCCATAAAGGTGCAGCGCCCAAACGCCCGTCGCCGTGTGGAGTCCGACCTGACGTTGATGAAAGAATTCGCGAGCTTTCTGGACAGGCGGCTCGGTAACCGCCTCGTCATAGACGTGCGGGGTCTCGTCGGGGAGTTCGAGGGGGTCATAAGGCGCGAACTCGACTACACCGCCGAGGCCCGCGCCGCCCGCCGCTTCGCCATAAACTTCTAGGGTAGCCCGGTCGTCATACCGAAGATCTACACCGAACGCTCGACCCCGAGGCTCCTGACGATGGAGTACATCCGGGGGACGCGCTTCCACGACATAGAGCCGCTGACGATGAAGCCTTCGGAACGGCGACGGGTGGCGGAGATGGGCGCGGAGGCGATCTTCGAGATGGCCTTCGAACACGGTTTCTTCCACGGCGACCCGCATCCGGGGAATCTCATCCTCACCCCCGACGGGAAGCTCGCCCTCCTGGATTTCGGGATGGTGGGTTTTCTGTCGAGGGGGGATGTGGACGCCCTCTCCGGCCTCTTCATCTCCGTTATAAACCGGGACGCTCCCGCGGCGTTACGCGCCCTGGAAGGTCTCGGGGTGCGCTACGAGTCCGAGGTCAGGGACGATCTCATACAGAACATCGGGGAGTTTCTTCACAAGTATTCCGGGCTTTCGGTGGGGGAGGTAACGCTCGGTCAGGCGTTGTCGGAGCTGATCGGCCTGGCGAGGCGTTACCGGTTGCGCGTCCCACCGGTCTTCCCGCTTCTTGCGAAGGCCCTCGTAACCGCCGAGGGACTCGCCCGTTCCATAGACCCGACGATAAACGTCTACGAGGTCGCAAGACCCTACGCCAGGCGGCTGCTCTCCGAGCGTTACAGCCCGTCCGCGCTTCGGGAGAACGCCGAAGAACGGGCCTTCGAGTACGCGAGGTACTTCGGGGAATACCCGGAGCAGGTGCGACAGATCTTCACGGAACTCGCCGACGGGGAACTGGAGGTCCAGCTGAGGCACGGCGGGTTGGACGAGCTGGTCGGGGAGGTCGACGTGCTTGCGAACCGGCTCGTCTTCGCCGTAGTGACGGCGGCTTTGCTCGTGGGCTCCTCGATGCTCGGAGCCTTTGATCTCGGAGGCCCCGTGGTCCCGTACATAGGTCTCAGCGTGGTGAGCTTTATCGGGTTCACGCTCTCGCTGCTGCTCGCCGCCGTCGTCATCTTCTCCATCTTCCGCTCCGACCGTCTCTAGCGGACGCTTTCAGCCTCGCACGCGGGTTATAATCCTTACATGGATCCCGCTAGAAAAGAGAATCACGGTGCGCCGCTGAAGGACGTGTCGGCCCCGAGCGTAACCATCTCGACGCTGCTGGCGAAGGTGCAATCGTACTGCCCGGAGGGCGCGGATGAGATAGTCTCCGAGGCCTACCAGGTGTCTCACGCCGCTCACAAAGGGC
Source organism: Rubrobacter sp. (assembly GCA_051000975.1). Lineage (GTDB taxonomy): Bacteria > Actinomycetota > Rubrobacteria > Rubrobacterales > Rubrobacteraceae > Rubrobacter. Next base: position 4,256 of record JBPCNU010000208.1, on the reverse strand, counting down.
AACTCCGGCGTAGCGGCGAGCCGTTCGTCTACCATCCGCTTGCTACCGCCGACATCTGCGCCGACCTCATGCTCGACCCGACGACCATCGCCTCCGCCTTGTTGCACGACGTCATCGAGGACACGGGCGTGTCTAAGGAAGAACTCGCCGAGAAGTTCGGTAACTCCGTCGCGGAGATAGTGGACGGGGTGACGAAGCTCACGCGGCTGCCGTCGGATTCGGTCGAGGAGCGTCAGGCCGAGTCTTACCGGAAGATGATAGTCGCGATGAGCCGCGACGTGCGCGTGATCATCATCAAGCTCGCCGACCGTCTCCACAACATGCGAACCCTCGCCTACCTGAAGCGCGAGACCCAGATGAAGAAGGCGACCGAGACGCTCGAGATATACGCTCCGCTGGCCCACAGGCTCGGTATCTACTCGGTGAAGTGGGAGCTGGAAGACCTTGCGTTCATGACGCTCCATCCCAGGCGTTACGAGGAGATAAAGCGGCTCGTCGCGGCCCGCCGAGGCGACCGGGAGACGTTCATCAACGAAACGGGCGAGCGGCTCAATTTGCACCTCGAAGAGGCTGGAGTAGAGGCCGAGGTCAAGGGCCGGGTCAAGCACTTCTATTCGATCTACAACAAGATGATTCGCAGGAACAAGGAGTTCAACGAGATCTACGATCTGGCGGGCCTGCGGGTCGTCGTTGGTTCGATGCGCGACTGCTACGGCGCCATGGGTGTGATCCATTCCGTCTGGAAGCCGATGCCGGGCCGTTTCAAGGATTACATCGCGATGCCGAAGTTCAACATGTATCAGTCGCTTCATACGACGGTCATGTCGAACGAGGGGAAGCTCCTCGAGATACAGATCAGGACGGCCGAGATGGACGTTACCGCCGAGTACGGTATCGCCGCCCACTGGATGTACAAGGAGGGCGCGCGCGACGGTGAGGTCGACCGCCTGAGCTGGCTCAAGAGCATGATGGAGTGGCAGCGTGAGACGACCGACGCCGAGGAGTTCATGTCTTCTCTGAAGGGCGAACTCGTCGCCGACGAGGTCTTCGTCTTCACTCCGAAGGGCGACGTTATAAGCCTCCCGGCGGGGGCTACCCCGATAGACTTCGCCTACCACGTCCACACCGAGGTCGGGCACAAGACCATCGGGGCAAAGGTCAACGGGCGTATCGTGCCGCTCGACTCCGAGCTGGTCTCCGGCGACCGGGTCGAGGTTATAATCGGGAAAGGCTCGCATCCGTCTCGCGACTGGCTGACGGTGGTTCAGAGCGGTCGCGCCCGGAACAAGATCCGCCAGCACTATAACCGTGCCGACCGCGAGGACAATCTCTCCCTTGGCCGCGAGAAGGTGATGAGTCTGCTCAAGAAGCGGCGCGCTCCGAAAGTCCCGAACGCCGTCTTCGAGGAGATAGGCTCCGAGACCGGGAACAACAGCGCGGAGGATATGTTCGCCTCCGTCGGGGCGGGGCTGCTCTCCGCCGAGAACATCGCGGGCCGCGCCCTCGCACGAGTCATGCCGGACGAGGAGGAAGTCCTTGAGAAGGTCGTAAGCCCGGCGTTCTCGCCGCTTCCGATAGCGGAGGAGGAAGGCCGCCCCGACGTAGAGACGGGGATTCGGGTCATTGGTTCGAGCGGCATAATGACGCGCCTGGCTCGCTGCTGCACCCCGATGCCCGGCGACGACATCGTGGGTTACGTCTCGCTCGGGCGGGGGGTCGTCGTCCACGACTCGGGTTGTTCGAACGCCCGGGCTCTCAGCACCCGCGACCCGGAGCGTTTCACCGAGGTGGAGTGGGCAGCGGGGCCGGGAAAGCTCTTCACCGTCGAGTTACAGGTGGAGGCTCTGGACCGGATGAACCTGCTTCGCGACATAACTTCGACCATCTCGGACGCCGGGGTGAGCATCTTGTCCGCACGGGTGGACACCATCGAGAACCGCACCGCCCTCAGCCGGTTCGCCTTCCGGGCAGCGAGCGCGAAGCACGTCGAGGATATCGTCCGCAAGGCCCGCAGTATCCCCGATGTCTACGACGTGTACCGGGTATCTCGCGACGGAACCCCGCTGGACAGATAGAGGTTCTGATCGGAGAAAGGTCCCGTTTGGAACTCGTAAGCGTCAACGTCGGTGCGTCGAGAGCGATAGCCGGGGCCGGGAAGTCGGGCTTTACCGGGATCTTCAAGGAGCCGCAAAGCGAGGCCGTCTCTGTCGGGAAGCTCGGGCTTTCGGGGGATACTATCTCCGATACGGAGAACCACGGAGGGCCGGACCAAGCCATCCACGTCTACGGTGTGCCGGATTATGAATGGTGGTCCGGGGAACTCGGGCGCGAACTGGAGCCCGGAACCTTCGGGGAGAACCTGACGGTCTCGGGGTTCAGGAGCGCGTCCATGAACGTTGGAGACAAGCTATTGATCGAGGATGTGGTGCTTGAGATAACGGGGCCGCGAATCCCGTGCGCTACGATCTCGGCCCGCATGAACGACCGGCTCTTCGTGAAAAAGTTTCGTTTCGCTGAGAGGCCGGGCGTGTACTGCCGGGTCCTCTGCGGGGGCGAGGTCTGGTCCGGACAGGAGGTCTTGCTGGAGCCGTATTCTGGTGAGGTGGAGCCACCGCTTTCGGTCATCGAGAGCTTCCGGGAGTTTTTCGGGCCGGATCACAGCGAGGCGACGCTCAGGCGGCATCTCGCCTCGCCCATCGCCGTCCGCGACCGACTCGAAAAGGAGCGGCTCCTCTCCGAGCTCTATCCCCGGTAGTTCGGGGCAGATTCCGCAGGTGTCGGGGGCCCAAGTAGGGTAGGCTGCCTCTTTGAAGGTTTCGTAGATTTAGTAGATCGTCTGGAGGTTCACAGGTGGATTCCGGTAGTCAGGTAAGTCAGATAGAGCAGGTCCCTGTAACGATGGGCGGCTTCGGGGTGAACGTCTACATCATCCACGCGCCGGGGGGCGACATCATCGTAGACGCGGGTGCGGAGCCGGAGAAGATCCTGGCCGCCATAAAAGAACCCGTCGCCGCCATCCTCGTAACCCACGGACACGCCGATCACATAGGCGCGCTCGAAGACATTCGCGGGGCGACGCAGGCCCCGGTACACATGCACCCGGATGACGCCGAGCCGGCGGGGATCACGGGCTACGAGCCGTTTCAGGACGGTCAAGACCTCGTCATAGCCGGGGAGATGATCCACGTCATCCACACTCCCGGACACTGCCCCGGCTCCGTTACGCTCGTTATCAGCGAAGACCAGGTAGTCGGTGACCTTATCATGCCCGGCTCGGTCGGTCGCACGGATATAGGCGGCGCGAAATGGGAAGACCTCGAAGTCTCCATCCGCAAGGTGATGCCACTCTGGACGGAGAACACCCGCCTCTACGCCGGGCACGGCGACGTGATGCACGCCTTATCCGAGATGAAATCCAACCCGTACCTGCCGCCCGTGCTTCCTTCCGCACCGACCTCTTCGGCCCCGTGAGCGGGAAGCGTTACAGGGGGCCGAAGGGAACTTATGACGTCCTGCCCGGCGGACAGGGCACGACTCGCGAGCCGCACGAGCGGCCCGAGATGTGGGCCTGGATCGAAGCGATAGCCCGCGCCACCTTCGTCTGCTACAACTACCGCGAGGTCAGGACCCCCGTCTTTGAGGAGGCGGACCTCTTCATAAGGAGCGTCGGGGAATCGTCGGATATCGTCCGAAAGGAGATGTTCACCTTCACCGACCGGGGCGGAAGAGAACTGTCTCTGCGTCCCGAGGGAACCGCCGGGGTCGTCCGGGCCTACATCGAACACTCGATGGACCGCCTCGCGCAGCCCGTCAAGCTCTGGTACACGGGGCCGATGTTCCGCTACGAGCGCCAGCAGAAGGGCCGTTACCGCCAGCACAGCCAGATCGGGGCCGAAGTACTCGGCTCGAAGGACCCGCTCGTAGACGTGGAGGCGATGGCTCTCCTCTACGACATCCACCAGGCCGCCGAGGTCCGGGAAGAGGTCATCCACCTGAACAACCTCGGCGACATGGAGACGAGAAAACGCTACGTCCCGGAACTGAAGGCGTATCTCGAGAAACACCGCGCCGACCTCGACCCGGACTCCATCGCCCGCCTTGACACGAACCCGCTCCGCACCTTCGACTCGAAGGACGCCAATACGCAGGCGCTCCTTACCGAAGCCCCGAAGCTCAACGACTACCTGACGGACGAGGCGCAGGATCACTTCTCCGTCGTAACCGGGGGTCTGGACGCGCTCGCCATCCCCTACGAG
>JBPCNU010000207.1:0-15278 GCA_051000975.1 Rubrobacter sp. | reverse complement strand
GCACCTGACCTCGGCCCGCAAGCTGGTAGAGGCCGGGTGCGGTTCTCCGGCCGTCGCGGAGCTCGCCCGCGCCATCGAGGTTGGGGGGGCGGCGGCGAAGGAATACATAGACGAGATGCTGGAATTTCGGGAAGACCCGGCTGCCGGGAGCAAGCCCGGCATCCCGGACAGAGCCAGCGACGATGAAGGGGAGGAAGCTGGATGACCGTGGAAGGCAAGAAAATCGCGATTCTCATAGCGGAAGGGTTCGAGGACCTCGAATACTGGGTTACGGTGATGCGCCTGCAAGAGGAGGGAGCCGAGGTCGTAACGGTCGGGATGAGCCTGGATCCGGTAAAGGGCAAGAACGCGCTCGAAGGCTCGGCGGACGCGCTCGCTTCAGAGGTATCCTCCGCCGACTTCGACGGGCTGATGATACCGGGGGGATGGGCGCCGGACAAGCTCAGACGTTACCCGGAGGTGCTGGAATTCGTCAGCGGGGTTCACGAGCAGGGTGGGATAATCGGCATCATCTGTCACGGCGGGCTGGTCGCGATCTTCGCCGGGATACTGAACGGCGGGCGGGCGACGGGTTCGCTCGGCATCAAAGACGACCTCGTGAACGCCGGGGTCGAGTGGACCGACGAGGCCGCCTTCCGGGAAGGGAACCTGGTGTGGGGGAGGGTCGTCGCTGACATCCCGGACTTCTGCCGGGAGCTTGTCGCGGCCCTCGCCTGAAGTCCCCGAAAGCGGGTCTCGCAAAGCGGGTTTCGCAACTCGCTCGCAGACATCCCGGTCCCTACTTTACGGCCTATGAAAAGCCTGACTCCCCGAAGGCCGTAGCGTTCTGTGGTGCTCGAGCGTTCGTTTGAGTACCTTGGAGTATCTGGATAGCGGAAGGCGACGCTTCCGTGGCTCGGCGAGAGAGTTCTGCTACGGACGAACCCCCTTCAGCTGGTTTAGACTGTTCCCCATGAGAAGCGTGGTATCGGTTGGGCTGGGAATACTGCTTGCGACCCTGATCGGGTTCCTGATCGTCTTCGGGGTGCTGGCCCCGGTCCTGAGCGTGGTCTTCGGTCTGGGGAGCGTCGCTCCGGCTGGCCTCCTGTCCTCGCTCCTGCTGGTCTTCTCGGTCGGGTTCGCGTTCTATTTCGGGGGGATGGCTGCGGCCTATCACGCGAGGTTCCGCAGGAGGCTCCACGGGGTGCTGGTCGGGGTCATCGCCTGTGCCATATCTCCGGTTGTAAACCTGCTCTCCGGCAACGGAGCGTTTCCTAACGTGGACAGTATCGCTCTGGCCATCGTGCTGGTGCTGGTGCTGGTGGCGGCGGTCGGCGCATCCTATATCGGGGCCAAGCGCGGCGAGGCCCTGTACGCTTTTAATAGACAGTATTCTGCCTCCAGAAAACCCGCGAAGAAGCGGCGACGGCGGCCCAGCAGCGAGAACGGGGACGATACCGGTAGCTAGTCCCCGGAAGCAGGGGAATCGTCTTCAGAAGACCGAACCACTCGACTTATTCTGCTGTTTCTGCTTGCTGCTTTGGATGTAAAACCCGGATTACCTCGCCTGCACACCGAGGCTCAAGCGGCCTCGGGAGTCCATGCGGGCGTTCGGACGCAGTTCGGGGCCGGAGAGGTCGTCCGGGTCGTCGCCGGTGCCGGAGAGGTAGATCCTCGGCTCTTCTACCTCTTCGGTCGGGTCTGACACGTAGCGTCTCCAGGCCATCTCGTCCCAGATAAAGGTGAGTACCGGCTTGCCGGGCGCATCTTCGTCTCCGATGCGAACGTGAACTTTCGGAAGTCCCAGAGCCTTCGAGATCGAGGCCACAGCCTTAGCGTGTTCGCTCTGGTTGAAGAGAGCTATACCCTCCCGGAGTCGCCGTTCGGGGTCTGAGAGCTTGGCGAGGTCGTGCCGGGCGCGGATGAGTTCCGCGTTGCGGCGCCGCGCCTCGGACTCGGCGGTCTTGAGACGCTTCTCGAGTGATTCGGCGCGTTCTTCGGCGAGGATGCGCCGGGCGTCGAGTTCTCGCATCCGCACGTCTTCGAGCGAAGACGCAGACCCGGACCCCGCGTTCGCCAAAGGTATCTCGGAGGTCGTGTTGCCAAAGACCTTGAGCCTCCTGGGATTGCGGCGTTCGTTTAGCTGTCGCGTCTCACGTTCGAGTCGCTCCCCGATGGACACCGAATCCTTGAGCGCGTCGCCGAGGGTAGTGATTTTGTTCTCCAGAGCCAGAACTTCGCGCTCGAACCCGGAGATGGCCCGCTGGACTTTCTCCTCGGCGGTTGTCTGTATCGCCTGCCTGGTGGCGGTGAGCTCTCGGAGCCGGGCGTTGTACACGCTCATCTCGGTGTCGCGCTGGATGCGGAGGTCTTCGAGCCGCTCCTCCAATACCCAGGTTTCCTGCTTGCGGCGTTCGTCTTCGGCAAGCAGCCGTTCCTCGTACTCGCGACACCTGCGGGTCAGCTCCTCGTGGTGCCGGGCCGCGAGGGCTTTGAGATCTGCCTCCCGCTGGGCCTTGAGCGAGGCCAGCTTTCGCTCGGACTCGCGCTCTACCTCGCCCATGCGGGCGGCGTGGCTCTTCTTGAGGTCCTGCTCGCGCTTCTCGGCGAGCTTCTTGACCTCGCGAGCGGCCTCTTTGCGAACGTCGCCGAACTCCCGGTTGCGCTCTTCTTTCTCGATCCGGAGGGCTTCGATCTCGGCCTGCTGACTCTCCATAACGGAGCGGTAGTTGCTCTCGAGGCCCGCCTCTCGCCCTTCGGAGGCGCTGTTGAGCGCGGCGATGGACTTCTCCTGCCGCTCGTTGGCGGTGACCCGCTCGGTATTGAGCCTCTCTTCGAAGTCGGCTCTCAGGCGAGCTTCCAGCTCCCGCTTGGTGCGCTCCTGTTCCAGGAGAAGCCCGTCCAGCTCCTGACGATGCCGCTCTTCCTGCTCCCGGTAGCCTTCGCGAAGCTTCTCTTCCCACTCCTCGGAGGACGCTTCCAGGGCTTCCATATCCGCCCGGTGGCGTTCTTCGAGAGCCTCTTTCTCGCGGGTCATCTCCTCCTTGAGCGCGTCTATGCGCTCGTCGGCGGAGGCCGCAGCCAGGTCGGCCCGGCGTTGTTCTTCAAGGGTGCGACGGAGGTCGGCGAGTTCGTTGATGTGTTCGTTTCGGAGTTTGATCTCGTGCTCGGCCTGCAGACTCCGGGTCTGCTGCACCTCGTTCCTCAAGGCTTCTCTCTCATCCGAGGAACTCCGGTGCTGCTCTTCGAGGGCCGTGCCCCGTGCCTCCACCTCGGACCGAGCGGCCTTGAGCGCAGAGTTCGCGCTCTCGAGGTCGCCCCTTAGCTGCGCGACCTCGACCTCCAGGCTCTCGATCAGGTTTCCCGCATCCTCGAGATGGTCGAGCAACTCTAGGATGCGCCCTTCATGCTGCTTTGGCTGCTCGGATGATTCTGGCAATGGATCCTCTCCTGCAAAGCTCCCTCAACGACCGAACCGCTACGTTGAGTCCCCCGACGATGCTAGATTAACGCTTCGGGGGCGCCCGGTAAAGCCCGGAGGATGCGTAATTTCATGGAAAACCGGGCGTGGACGGTCATGGCCGGGCCTTACTCAAGGGTCAGTACTACTGGCAGGTCGGGCAAAGACCTTCCGTCAGGATCGAGGTCTTCCTGACCACATAGGGCGTGTTGGCCTGTATATCTTCCTCGACTCCACTGAGTTCGACGCTGGGGACTTCGTCCACTCGTCCACAATTCACACACCGGATGTCCAGGTGGGGATTCAGGTTGAGGTCGTAGCGCACCGGAGACTCGGCCCAGTGCTTGGACTCGACTATTCCGACCTCCTCCAGCACCGAGAGAGCCTGGTAGACCGTGCCGAGCGCGACCCTCGGGTTCCTCCGCTTTACGAGCAGGTACACCTCTTCCGCCGAAGGATGACCCTCCGACTCGTCGAGGGCTTCGAGGACGGCTCGACGTTGAGAGGTGAGCGTATACCCCGACCTCTTCAACTGCTCCCTGACCTCGATGTCCAGCTTTACGCTCATGTTTCTCGTCCCGATCCTCGCCTTATCGTTCTCTCGTTAAAGCCTGTCCGACTTCCGTGAAACTGGAGCCGAAGACTCCAATCAATAACGATTCCTGATACGAAGTCTATCATACGGGTGGGGCTCGGCTGGCTTCGGAAGGCACTTGCCGGAGTGTACAGGGTGTATCATTTCAGCATGCGATTTCTCTCTGCGTTCTTCGTGTTTCTGGCCAACTGTCGGGTCTTCGTCCACAACTTTCTCGCCGAGGTTTTCGGGACTCTGCCGGATTACGTCTGGCTGGATGTCGGGGGGGGCTTGCCGGAGTTCGAGCGTAGGATCGGCTTCCTGAGGCGCAGACTCTCGCCGCCGCGCCGTACCGTGAGCCTGGAAGAATTGCGGGAGAAGCTGCGAGTCATCTCCGCCGATGGTCGGGTCTCCGGGGTCGTGCTGCGAATCCGGGGCCTCGATGCGGGATGGGCTTCGCTGGAGGAACTGAGGACGGAACTCGCGGATTACAAGCGTCGCGGGGGGCGGGTCGTCGCGTATCTCGTAGAGGGCGGGACGGGACCGTACTACCTCGCCTCCGTCGCGGACGAGATAATCGTCCCGCCACTAGCCGCCGTTGACGTGAGCGGGCTGCGGGCGAACGTCACCTTCTTGAGAGACGCTCTCGATATGATCGGGGTCGAGGCCGAGGTCGTGGCGGTCTCGCCGTACAAGTCGGCCTTCGACCGTTTTACGAAGAACGATTTCTCCGAGGAATCCCGCGAGCAGGTCGAGCGTCTCCTCACGGGGCGGTTCTCGGAGGTCGTGGCGGCTGTCTCGGCTTCCAGGAGCTTCACCGCCGGGGAGGTCGAAAGCCTCATAGACGAAGCTCCGTACCCTGCGAAGGCCTCGCTCGCCGCCGGGCTCGTAGACGGGGTCTCCTACGAAGACGAACTCCCCGAAAGGCTCGGCGAGGACGACGAGAAACCCGCGAAGCTCGCGGAATGGGCCGTTGCGGCTTCGTCGCTCAGGCGTCCGTACCGGAGGCGCGTCGGGAAGAGGGTCGGGGTGGTTACGCTCTCGGGTGCCATAGTGCGGGGCAGGAGCCGGAACGTCCCGATACCCGTACCGCTGGTCGGCGGGGAGCAGGCCGGGGATGAAACGGTCATCGCGGCCTTGAGGAGCGCGGAGAAAAACCCGCAGGTCGGGTCCATTCTGTTCCACGTGGAATCCGGCGGGGGGGACGCTCTGGCTTCGGATCTCATCTGGCGCGAGGTCGAGCGCATCAAAAGGAAGAAACCCGTCGTGGTGTTGATGGGGAACGTCGCGGCCTCCGGGGGATACTACGTCGGGGCGGCGGCGAACCGCATCATCGTCAGAAAGAACACCGTAACCGGCTCGATAGGCGTCATTACGCTGCGCCCCGTCGCGTCGAGGCTCTACGAGAAGCTCGGTCTGAACTCGGTCTCCGTGGAACGAGGGGCGAACGCCGGGCTGCTCGACGTGAGCCGCCCGCCGACAGAGAGAGAACTCAGGGTAATAGAGGGGCAGATACGGGCGATCTACGATGAGTTCCTCTCGCGGGTCTCTGAAGGGCGCAGGATGAGCGCAGACAGGCTGGAGGAGATAGCTGGCGGTCGGGTCTGGACCGGAACCGAGGCCGTGAAGCTCGGCCTCGCCGATGAGGTCGGTGGTTACTCCCTCGCCATCGAGCGGGCCGCCGAGCTCGCCGACCTGAAACTCCGGGGGCCGGACTCCGTCGTGATGGTTCCGGCGCCGAAAGGTTCGACGAAGCCTGCGCCCGGCGAGGCCGCGGCGTTCTTAGGGGGCGAGGCCATGATCGGCGAGTTGCGCGAAGCCTATTCTGATCTCCTGAAGACGAGAACCCTCGCCGTTCTGCCGTACACGCTCTCGGGCGACGGGGAAGAGCGTTGGGCGGGGCGGTGACCTCGTGAGCGTCGCGGCGGAGCGAGCCGGGGCCAGAGGTATAGACCGCCGGGGGATGACCGGGCTCTCCTTCGGGCATCTCTTCACCGACCTCAACCAGGGAGCGGTAGCGGCCTTGATCCCATTCCTCATTGCTGAGCGTGGCATCTCACTGACGGCGGCGGGCGCGCTCATCCTTGCGGCGACTGTCAGTTCCTCGGTGGTGCAGCCTATCTTCGGCATCTTCTCGGACAAGCGTTCTCTGTCGGCGCTGATGCCTCTGGGGCTGCTGCTCGGCGGGGTCGGCATCGCGCTGGTCGGCGTCGCCCCGAACTACGCGACCATCTTCGCCTGTATCGTCCTGAGCGGCATCGGGGTCGCGGCCTTTCACCCGGAGGGCGCGCGTTTCGCCAACTACGTCTCGGTGTCCGGCGGTCGGGCGCGGGGCATGAGCTACTTCTCCGTCGGCGGAAACGCCGGGTTTGCCCTCGGCCCCGCGCTCACCACCCCGCTCATTCTTGCCTTCGGAATGCCGGGGACGTTGCTCCTCGTCCTTCCCGCCGCGCTTATGGCCGCCGTGCTGTTCATGGAACTCCCGCGACTCGCCACCTTCCGGCCCGAAGCCGCCGGGGTCGGGAAATCGTCCCCTGCTACCACCACCGACGCCGCGCCAGGGTCGGGATGGTGGTTCGCGTTCGTCAGGATGGTCGCGGTCGTGGTGATAAGGTCGTTTGTCTACTTCGGGCTGGTGGCGTTCGTCGCGTCGTACTACGTGCAAGACCTCGGAACCTCCGCGGCCTTCGGCAACACCGCGCTTACCGTGATGCTGGCGAGCGGTGCGGCCGGAACGCTCCTGCTCGGCGGGGTGGCCGACAGGTTCGGGCGCAGAACGGTACTCGCCGGAACGATGCTCGTCGCCGGGCCGCTCGTCTACGCTTTCACGCTCTCCGGTCCTATCGTCGGGGCGGTCCTGCTCGGTTGTGTGGGGGCGTGCCTTATCGGGACGTTCGGTATCACGGTGGTGATGGGGCAGGAGTACCTGCCCGACAGAATAGGCCTCGCCGCCGGTATCTCACTCGGCCTCTCCATCGGCATCGGGGGCGTCGGGGCGACCTCACTCGGGGCGTTCGCCGATGCTTACGGGCTGAGCAACATGCTGTTGTTGCTCGCGGTCCTCCCGGTCCTGGGGTTCCTGCTCACCCTCACCCTTCCAAAGAAGGTGTAGAGACGGGTGCAGGTAAGGTGTAAAAGATACCGCTTCGAGCGGACCCCCCGCGGGTAACAATCACGGGGTGAGAGACGACCCTGACATGACCGGACGGAAACGCGCTTGAGCTTCTACGGGCTCGGAAGCTTCGTCTACCGCTTTCGGTGGTACGTGTTGGTCTTCTGGGCCGTCATCCTCGTCGTCGGGGCCTTTTTCGCACCGCGTCTCGGAGGGGAACTCAAGGGCGGCGGCTTCGACGGGGCGAACACCGAGGCCGAACAGGTGCAGGAGATCATGGTAGAAGACTTCGGTGTCTCTCCGGCGACCCTGACGGTCGTCTTCGAGGGCGATGGCCTCCCAGCCGAGAGCGAAGAGTTCCGCCGGGCCGAGAACGAGACCCTGGAGCCCCTCCGCGACCTTGACAAGGTGCGATACGTAGCGACCTACGAGAACACCGACGATGAACGGTTTCTCTCGGAGGACGGAGAGAAGACCTACGCTGTCGTTGGTTTCAACGTCTCGATAGACGAGACGCAGGATCTCGTTGGTGAGGTGCGCGACCGCGTTCGCTCCGACACGCTCACGACCTACGTGACGGGCGCGCCCGCCGTCTACCTCGACATCCAAGACGCGAGCAACGAGGATATCCGAAACGCCGAGAAGTATGCCTTTCCATTCGCCATCATCATCCTCATCGTAGCCTTCGGGACGCTCGTCGCCGCCGGAATCCCGATAATCATTGGTGGAGCGAGCGTGGTCGCGACGCTCGGAACGCTCTACTTCGTCGCGAGCGTCTACGACATGTCCATCTTCGTGTTGACGATCTCGACGATGCTCGGCCTCGGTCTCGGGATAGACTACGCGCTCTTCGCCGTGAGTCGCTTCCGAGAAGAGCTGGAGGACCACTCCGTCCACGAGTCCGTGGCCAAGACCGTCGCGACCTCGGGACGGTCTATCTTCTTTTCGGGGCTTGCGGTCTTGATCGGCCTCTCCGGCCTGCTGTTTTTCCCGTTTATGTTCCTGCGGTCCATCGGCGTTGCGGGGGCGCTCGTCGTCGGCATCTCGGTCTTCGCGGCCCTGACTCTGCTGCCTGCGGTTCTCTCCGTCCTCGGACACCGGGTTAATTCTCTGCGTATCCGGCGCGGCAACGAAGCCCCCGGCACGCATTTCTTCGGCTGGGCTGCGGAGGTCGTCATGCGGCGTCCGGTGGTCGTCATACTCATCGTCGGAGCGATGCTAGGCGCGCTCGTTTACCCGGTCTTTCACATGAAGCTCGCTATTACCGAGGCGACCGCCCTGCCGACGCGCTACGAGTCCCGCGCCGGGGACGACATCCTTAAATCCGACTTCGACTACGCTTCGCTGACCCCAATGGAGGTGGTAACGACCCTCCAGAACGACCCGCTCTCCGCGAACGGCCTCGCGAGCATCCGCGACTTCTCGGACGATATCGAGGCAACGGATGAGGTCGCGGGCATAGAGAGCATCTACACCGTCGGACGCTCTATCTCCGAAGGCTATGTAGATGAGATCTCCGCCGCCGAAGACGAGGGACGCGCTGAGGCCGACCGCCAGACGGAGGCCGCCGTCCGGGACCAGCTCGACGGGCTCCGCGAGCAGTTCGGCGGTACGCTGCCGCCCGGAGCCGAGGAGCAGGTCCGCGAAGAGGCCGAATCCCGTGCCGACGAAGAACTCTCCACCCGGCTCCCGACCCTTCCCGAAGGCGTCAACGACGACGGAGAACTCACGCCCGAAGAAATCTCCGCCATCCTCGCCGTCCCGGAAGTCCGCGACTCCGAGGAGGTCAGGCAGGCCGTTGATTCCTACGTCTCCGGCGACACCGCGCTCATACAGGCCTCATCCAGAGTCAACCCGTACACCGAAGCCGCCTACGAAACGGTGGATATCACCCGCGAAATAACGCCGCCCGCAGGCGCGAGCTTCCTCGTCGGGGGGCTGTCGGCGGGGCAAAGCGACTTCATCTCGACGCTCTACGGTAAGGCCCCGCTCGCGGTCGGGTTCGTCGTCGCGGTGACGTACCTCGTCCTGCTCTTCACGTTCCGCTCGGTCTTCATCCCTCTCAAGGCGGTCTTCGTGAACGTGCTGAGTTTATCTGCGAGCTTCGGCGCGATGGTCTTCGTCTTTCAGGACGGCAACTTATCCGGCCTCTTGAACTTCACACCCTTGGGTTTCGTGGACGCGACCCTGCCCGTGCTGATGTTCTGTACTATTTTCGGGGTCTCCATGGACTATGAGGTCTTCCTGCTCTCGCGCATCCGGGAGGCTTACGAGAACGGCGAGTCGAACACGGCGAGCGTCGCGAAGGGGCTGACCGCCACCGCCGGGATAATCACCTCCGCCGCGCTCATCATCATCGTCGTAACCGGGGCGTTCGCCTTTACCGGGATCGTGATAACCAAAGCCATCGGGCTGGGCCTCGCCGTCGCGGTCTTCGTTGACGCGACGATCATCCGCATCCTCCTCGTCCCGGCTACGATGCGAATACTGGGCGACTGGAACTGGTGGCCCGGCGGACGCAAAAAGACCTTCCGCTCCGAGAAACACTGACCCGGCATTCTCAATAAACCCCTAGATGCTCGCAAGTAGGACTGGTTCTTGATCTTATCTGGCAGTAGATGTAGACTGCTTACGTGGTCGAATTTGAGGAATTACTCAGGAGCAAGGGCTACAGGCTGACGAACCAGCGGCGGATCATCGTCGGTGAGTTGGAGCATGTGCGGCATCTCTCGGCGGAGGAGTTACACGACCGGGTGAAGGGGGATCACCCCGAACTCGGTCTCTCGACCGTCTACCGGACGCTCGACCTTTTGAACGAGCTCGGCTTCGTTCGCAAGGAGGACTTCGGGGAGGGCTATTCCCGCTACGAGCTCGAGACGGAGAAGGTACATCATCACGCGCGGTGCAGGGATTGCGGGACCGTCATCGAGTTCAACGAGGAACTGATGGAGTACCTCGTGCTTCAGGTCGAGCGAGAGACGGGCTTCGTCTCCGAGGGGTATGAGATCACGCTCCAGGGACTCTGCCGCGAGTGCGCCGCTGCCGGGAAAGCGAAGGAACAGGCCGTCTCCTGATCTGGTTCGAGCCTAAACCTCGAATCGCAGCCCGTTCCCGGCGATAAGCACCTCTCCGCCAAAACCCTTCCTCACCTCCGAGACGAGGTCGAGCCTCGCGGTATCCGGGAAGACGTGCGTCAGGATCACGCGCCGCACGCTGGCTTCGGAGGCGATGCGAGCGACGCCGGAGGGTGTAAGGTGGCCGGGTATAGGGGAGTCGTCCGGGGCGGAGCATTCGATGAGCAGCGTATGCGCCCCGCGAGCAAGCTCGACCACCAACTCTGAATATTCCGTATCTCCAGTGTAGACAAAGGAACCCTCGTGCGCGTCGGAGCGATCCAGCCGGTAGGCGATGCTCTCCGGACGATGCTCGGACTTCGCCCACGAGAGGATCGCCCCGGGCAGAGAGAGCGGTTCTGAAGCTTTGAGCGGCAGCTCGTTCACGGTGAGGTCAAAGTCTTTCGGGGTCGTCCATTCCCCCCAGGAGGACGAAACAGCCTCCCAGAAATCCCCGAACGGTTCCGGTCCCGAGACGACGAGCGGTTTCGTGCGCGGCTCTTCGAGGCCGTAGTTCGTCGTGAAGAGGAGCGGGACGATGTCCGAGGTGTGGTCGGGGTGGAAGTGGGTGAAGAAGATGTGGTCTGCACTGAACGGGTCGAGGTTGCACCGGAGCATCCCGCTCACCGCACCGTAGCCGAGGTCGAAGACGAGCATCTTGCCGCCGACCTCGACGACTACGCAACTCTGAGTCCACTCCGACGAAGGATGCACCGTACCGGAGCCGACCACGGTGACACGCACTAGCCGCTCTTTCCGTATCTGAAGGTTCTGAAGGCCCAGGCGAGCCCGGCGAGCCCGATAAGGAAGCCGCCGATCATATCCGAGAGCCAGTGAACGCCGAGGTAGACCCGAGTCGCGGCCATCAGGGCGAGCAACACTACGACGGCCACCCTCGCCGGACGGTTCGGCCAGAGGATGTAGATCGCTCCGAGGAAGAAGACCGCCCGGACCATATGCCCGCTCGGATAAGGGTAGCTGTACGCAACGTCCACCGTCGGGGTGTAACCCTCCGTCCGACCGAGTTCCGAGGGGATCGGCGGCACGGGAACGAAGAGCTTCATCAACAACTCCACGAAGCCCGCGACCGTATAACCGACGACGAGCCGCACCGCCAGCCACCGATCCAGGAAAAAGAATAACCCGATGCAGAAAAACCCAAACGCGAAACTTATAACCCACGCGCCCCCCGCGGCGGAGAAGACGTTGCTGACCGCATCGAAGAGTCCGTTAGCGACCGTCTGCGAGGCTACGATCAGAGCATAATCCACCCCGTAGAGAACGCCGCTCGCCGCGACCGCCGTGAAGACCGCACATGCCGCAACGGACAACCAAAAAACTCGGTCACACATACGACGCACCGGGTTTCCGCCGGAAATCTTGGCCGCTGGTTTCATTGGAGAGAGGCTATCAGAAGCGCCACGAAGAGAGGTGCGGCCCCGAAGCCTTCAAACGGAGCCGCACCTCTTTGGTTCCATCTATGGTGCCGTCTCTCTACTCAGGCGACGGCGTCGCGTAGCAGACGACCGTGTTCGCCGCTCTTGAGGATGCGCTCGGCCTCGCGCTGGAGCTGGCGGACCCTCTCGCGGGAGATCTCGAGTTCGGTGCCGAGCTCGGCGAGGGTGGCAGGTTCGCGGTCATCGAGGCCGTAGCGGCGCACGAGGACGTACCGGGCCCGTTCCGGAAGGTGTTCTATGGCCTTCTTGAGCTGGACGGTCTCTATCTCCTTCATCACCGTGTCGGGCGTGTCGGAGACCTTGTCGTCCTCGATGAAGTCCCCGAGTTGCGAGGATGCATCGTCGGTGGAGACGGGTTGGTCGAGGCTGGTCGCGTCCGGCATCGCGCTCATCGTGAGCCGCACATCCTCTATGGACCACTCCAGCTTTTTCGCTATCTCTTCCAGGCTCGGGTCACGCTCGAAGTCTTGGGAAAGCCCGTTGTAGGCGCGGCTGACCTTCCGGATCTTCTCGGTCATGTGAACCGGTACTCGAATAGTCCGGCCCTTGTCAGCGACCGCCCGCTGAACCGCCTGTCGTATCCACCATGTCGCATCCGTCGAAAAGCGGAAGCCCCGGTCCGGGTCGAACTTCTCGACCGCCTTCATAAGACCTATGTTGCCTTCCTGGATCAGGTCCTCGAACGGCAGGCCATAGCCCCGATACTTCTTCGCGACGGAGACCACGAGCCGGAGGTTCTTCTCTATAAGCCTCTGGCGCGCCCGACGGTCGCCCTGCTTGGCCCGGTTCGAGAGGTCTATCTCCTCGGCGTGGGTCAGTAGCTGGCCCTGACCTATATATGCTAGATACTTCGCCAGAAGCTCCGGCGTGTCGGCATCTCTGATGGACTTTGCGGTCTCTGATCGTTTCAACGGATTGCTTGCCATTTTGCATCCTCCCCATCGAACCTCGCGAACCCTTTGCGGCTTCCGACGAAGACGTTTTTCAGGGTGTCGAAAAACCTGGTCTCGTCTCGATTGTTGCCTGTTTGTCGGTTCTTCAAACAGAATTCCCTGTTAGCCCCTGTACCGTAACGGAAAAAACATGTTTCTCATCGTACCTATACGATCGTATACGGAAGCCGGAGTGAAAAAGTTTCCCTTCACAGCGACTTCTCCGAAAATTCTCGAGCCGGGTGCAAACGGGTATCCTTTTACCTGAACTTACCTGAAGAACGGGAAGCATCACGAAGTCTCAGTAGAGTCGGTAGAGAGATCTCAAGGAAACGGACAAAGAACTAGAGAGGAGTGCGGCTATGATCGCGATTTTCAACAGCCTTCCGGTAAAGACCGGGGCTGAGGACGAGGTGGCGGGTCGGTTCGCTTCGAGCCGGGGGAACGTGCAGGGATTTCCGGGCTTCGTCTCTATGGAGGTTCTCACCTCCGAGGGAGAAGTTCTGGTCATTACTCGCTGGGATGACCGGGATTCCTTCGAGGCGTGGGTTGGCAGCGAGGAATTCAAGGCCGCGCACCGCAGGCCGGGAGCTTCGGAACTGATGACGGGACATCCGACGATGACGACCTATGAGGTGGCTGTGGAGCGCAACCCGGAGAACGCCGGATAGGGTCAGGCGAGAACCGAGACGCCCGGTACGAATCCGCCTTCTTCTTCGGTGGAGGGCTCGTACTCGCCCTTGCCGAGAACTGCGAAGGTAAAGGCGAAGAGGAAGATCATGATCGCAACAAGTATTACAAAAGCTGCACCCCGCAAAAGCTGCTCCTCTCTCGCCTAGATTCCGAGTTGGATTCTAGCTCAATTCGCACTTGCGGGCTTGCGGTACAATCCCTCCACATGGAAAGTAGAGACGCGACGAAGGACGAGGGAGCGATTCGGGGTGGAGATAGAGCAATCTCTTAGCGAGTATGCCCGCCTGCGGGAGCAGGAGTGCAAGGAGTTGCTGCGCCTGTTCGAGGAACTCGGTATAGCGACCGCCGAAAGGGTCTACTCCCCCGGAGATGTCGTCTACCGCGAGGGCGAGTACGGTGACGGTCTCTACATTCTCACTTCCGGCGTGCTCAAGCTCTTCCGGCCTTACTCGGCGGCAAAAGAGGCGACTTTGCGCCTGCTGAACAACTGGGACATCTTCGGCCATCTGGCCTTCGAGGGTGAGACCAAGCAGCGGGCTTACGCAGAGGCCGTGACCGAGTGCCGGGTGACGAAAGCCCCCAAGATATTCGTCGAGCGGGCTATAAAGCGCGACTCACGGGTTGCTTTCAAGATCCTCACCCTTTCGGAGCTCAGGCTCGTGCAGTACGAAGAACTCGTAAAGTGTTTGCTGCCGCGTGAAACGGAGATCCGCATCGCGAACCTGCTGCCGCTTCTGGCACAAAAGTTCGGCAAGCCCGACGGAGAAGGCGGCATCGTGATAGAGCTTCGCCTCACGCACCAGGATCTCGCAGCGATGGTCGCCTCGACCCGCGAATCCGTCACGAAAGTCTTGAACGAATTTCGTACCCGGAACCTCATCGCGATACAGTCCGGTAGGATCACGCTAAAAGACCAGCCCGCGCTGGAGATTCTCAGCCGCGACTGACGGCGTTCCCCGCAGGCGTCCCCTGCGGCGGATGTGCTTAGCCCGACGAGTACGGTATAGTCACTCGCCGGAGTTGATCAGATCTAGCCGGAGTGTAGCGAGTTGCGAGAGTTCATCGAGGCGGTTTTTCTCGGGATAGTACAGGGGCTCACCGAGTTCCTTCCCGTATCGAGTTCGGGTCATCTTCTTCTGGGCCAGTATTTCCTCGGCTTGAGCCAGGAGCGGTTCGGTCTCGCCTTCGATGTCGCCCTGCACATGGGAACCCTGACGGCGGTGGTCGTGTTTTTCTGGAACGACCTCTTGCGGACGGCCTACGCTTTCCTGCAGTCTCTGACCCGCCGCAGAAACCTCACCACCAACCCGGACCAGCGACTCGCGTATCTGCTCATAGCGTCGGTGTTTCCGGCGGCACTCATCGGGTTCTTCTTCGAGGAGATCATCGCCACGGTGCTGCGTAATCCCTGGATAGTCGTCGTGAACCTGGTGCTGGTCGGGATTCTCTTCATCGTAGCGGAGAGGGTCGGCAAGCGGACTGAGAGGATGACCAAGCTCACCTTCTGGCAGGCCATCGGAATAGGAGTCGCCCAGGCTGCGGCGCTCGTTCCGGGGGTCTCACGTTCCGGCGCTACTATTACGCTCGGGCTGTTTCTCGGTCTGCGGCGCGAGGAGGCGGCCCGGTTCTCGTTCTTGATGAGCGTCCCGATCATCGCCGGGGCCGGTGTCTTGCAGCTCTCGGAGGTCTTCGCTACCGGGATGGACGCGGCGCAGATCCGGGTCTTCGTTCTCGGCTTCGTCTCGTCCGGGATCATCGGATACCTAACCATCCGGTTCTTTATCGGCTTCGTCGCGAACCACAGCCTCCGGGCCTTCGCTTACTACCGATTCGCCCTCGCCACCGTCGTCGCCGTGCTGCTGCTGACTTTCTACTAGAGAACCCCGTAAGAGAGCCTTACAGTCGGGCGCAACTTTCGGGCAGGTGGCGGGGCTATCTGCTACCTTCTGAGCATGGAG
>JBPCNU010000206.1:0-7697 GCA_051000975.1 Rubrobacter sp. | reverse complement strand
TGGGTACGTCTTTGCAAGAACCTTCGTTATGGCGGCAGTCAAAGTCGTCTTGCCGTGGTCCACGTGGCCTATAGTCCCCACGTTCAGGTGTGGCTTGTTCCTCTCGTATACTCCGCGCGACATAGTTAGTTCATCGTTCCTTTCTCAATATTACCTTCGGCATTACCGACAAGGGTAAGTAGCGGTGACAGGACTCGAACCTGTGACACGCGGATTATGATTCCGCTGCTCTAACCAACTGAGCTACACCGCCACGCACGTTACCGCACGAGACGATTGTACCGTCCCAGAGCCCCCGAGCGGACTTGAACCGCTGACCCCCTCCTTACCATGGAGGTGCTCTACCACTGAGCTACAGGGGCAAACCAGTTGTATGGGGGCGGGAGGATTCGAACCTCCGTAGGCGAAGCCGGCAGATTTACAGTCTGCTCCCTTTGGCCGCTCGGGCACACCCCCACCGAACTTTACGGCCCGTAACCCGCTACGGAGCGCGCCGGATATGTTAACAAACGCCAAAGACTTTTCAACGCGCCGTCTTGTAGACGGGGAAGAGCCCGAGGAGGGATTTGAACCCCCGACCGGCCGCTTACAAGGCGGCTGCTCTACCACTGAGCTACCCGGGCAAGAATGCTTCGCCGGGATTATATCCCAGCACCTAGCCCCCTGACTTCTTTCTGCCCTCTTCATCGGCCCGGCGACGGACGTCTTCCAGGCTTTCGAGCGTCTCGCGGGAAAGCCGGTCTACTATTCGGCTCCTCGCCCGGCGATTGGGGTTGCTGGTGATGGCGGGCAGTTCATCCAGCAGAGCCTGGAATTCGCCTGGTGTGGCCCTGCGAGCACCCCTTGCGAGCGCGGTCCTCTGGAGTGCGAAGTCGGCGGTGTAGACGGTCTTGTTGCCTCGAAGGCGACCGAGAAGGCGTTCTATAACGTCATCGGCGGACTGGCCCGGTGCGCTGAAGATCAGGCTCGCAGACCCGTTTGCGCGAGTCTCGTGGTGTTCAGGTTCGGCGGTGTTCTGAGCGTCGAAGACTATGATAATCTCAGCCCCCGTCCACCCGGCGGCCTTCAGGCAGTCCGAGATCAGAAGCTCCCGCGACTCATCCAGACCCCCGGTAGCGCGGGTCCGGTAACGCTCGATGCCACCGATGACGTTGTACCCGTCGAAGACCATGTACGAGCGCTCGGCCACCTTCTACTAGTTCTCTCGCTGTCGCCGAGCCTCGTACAGAAGCACCGCCGCCGCTACGGATACATTCAGCGACGACACCTCCCCCATCATAGGGATGTATGCCCCGCCGTCACACCCCTCCCGCACCAGCCTCCGAACACCCTTCCCCTCGCTCCCGAGAACGAGCGCGACCGGGCCGGTGAGGTCCAGTGCCGTGTATGGCGTGACGTCGGCTCCGGGCCGCCGGTCGGCTTCCGCACCCTCGGCGGCGAACGTCCATACGCCGTGCTCCTTCACCTCGTCCAGAGCCCGCCGGAGGTTTGTAACCTTCGCAACCCGGACGTGTTCGCTCGCCCCCGCGCTCGCCTTCACGACCGTCGCGTTCACCCCCGCCGAGCGGTCTTTCGGTATGACGACCCCGGACGCCCCCGCTCCTTCAGCGACGCGCAGGATAGCCCCGAGGTTTTGCGGGTCCGTAACCTCGTTCAGCACGACGATAAGCGCGTTGGGCCTCGACAGTATCTCGTCTAGCGACGAGTACGGATAACCTCCGACCCGCGCCGCAAGCCCCTGATGCACCCCGCCGCCCGTCAGCTCGTCGAGGTCGTCCCGGCTCGTCTGGCGAATCCGAACGCTCTGGCGGGCGGCGAGGTCCGAAACCTCCCGGTTCTCAGAGGCGTCGAGGATCTCGAAGACTTCCCGACGACCGGAACGGAGGGCTTCGATCACGGGCCGCACCCCGTATACATATTCACCCGAACGCCTGGCGGGGGTTCTTCCGCTAGACGACTTCTCGCGCTTCGCGGGCTTCTCTTCCTGGATTTTTCCGGTTTTACGCCACTCGGTGGAACGTCTCTCAGCCGCGCTCCCCCGACTCGAACGGTCCCCACCGGGACGGTCCCCTTTGCTCCTGTCAGAGCCGCGCCCCCCGGACGCACGCTTATCGCCCGGTCGCCCGGACTTCCCCTGCCTTCCGCCTCTGCCGCGCTTACCGACGGCGGAGCACCGGGCCTTCTATCGTATCCTCGACCGTCCAACCTTCGGCGGCGAGTTCGTCTCTCAGTCGGTCAGAAGTAGCCCAGTCCTTAGAACTGCGGGCGGCCTGACGCTCTGCGGTGCGAAAGATGGTCTTCTCCTCCGCGTCGGCGGGATGCCGCACCTTCACGCCATCTACCTCCGTCTCGACTTCGAGCGTGAGGTCGAAGCCGAAGGTGTCCAGCACATCGGATATTGAGTCCCGGAGCGAGGCGAAGTCATCGGCGGGTTCTCCGCCGGCGATGACACTTCCTGCTCGTCCTGCAGCCTCGAAGACGGCGGCGATGACCTCCGGGGTGTTCAGGTCTTCGCTCATCGCCCGGTCGAAGCGGGAGGTGAGTTCCCCTGCAAGCTCGTCCGAGAGTTCGGAGGAAGAGGTCGCGCCATACACCTGACGGTAGAACCTGAGAAGTCTCTCCCAAGAACGTTTCTTCTCTTCGAGAATCGCCTCGGAGTAATTTATCGGCTGTGAGTAGTGGCTCTGGAGGAGCCACATGCGAATCGCATCCGGCCCGAAGCGAGCGACAGCCTCTTTTATATCCACGACGTTTCCGACGCTCTTCGCCATCTTCTCATTGGCTTCGTCGGAGACCATGCGGACCATCCCGTGATGGCACCACGCCCGCACGAACTCGGCCTCGGGATGCGCGCCCTTGCTCTGGGCGAGTTCGTTCTCGTGGTGCGGGAAGCGAATATCCGTACCGCCGCCGTGAATATCCGCCCCTTCGGGTAAGTGCTTCGACACCATCGCGGAGCATTCGATGTGCCAGCCCGGCCTGCCCGCACCCCAGGGACTCTCCCACGACGGCTCAGCGGGGTTCCCCTTCGACGCCTTCCAGAGGGTGAAGTCGAGGTGGCTCCTCTTGAAACCCGTCTCGCCCTTCTCCGTGTCGCGCATCTCGGCGGGCCGCTGGTTCGAGAGCTCGCCGTAATCAGGATAGCTCTCGACGGCGTAGTAAACGTCTCCGTTCCCGGCGGGATAGGCGTATCCACCTTCGATGAGGTCTTCTATCGTCGAGATCATCTCCGGGATATGCTCGGTCGCCTTCGGCTCTACGTCCGGCATTCCGACGTTCAGGAGGGCGAGTCGCTCGTGGAAGGAGTCAGTGTACCGGGAGACGATCTCCTGCCAGGTAACGCCTTCGTCGTTGGCTTTCTGGATGATCTTGTCCTCGATGTCCGTGATGTTCCAGACGAACTTCACCTCGTATCCCCGGCTCCTCAAGTACCTCACGACCACGTCCCAGAAGAGATGCACCCGCGAGTTCCCGATGTGGATATGGTTGTAGACCGTCGGGCCGCAGACGTACAGCGACACCTTCCCACCCTCACCGACCACGACCGGACCGTCCGTCAGGGTGTCCCGCACCGTTACCCCCGACAAAGTCCCCTGTTTCTCCGAAAACTCCGAATGCTCGCTCATGACCCTGATGATAGCCCGTTCGACATCCCCCGTCTTGCTGCCTCGACGCGCCGCCGGGACTCCTCCGCCCCCAGCACGACGAGCAGATACGCCATCTCCGGCCCGGAATCATGCCCGGTCAGGGCGAGCCGCAGCGGATGCAGCAGATCTCGCACCCTTATCCCCTCGGACTTGCCCCACGCCCGAAGCCCCTTCAGAAACCCTCGCGCAGCGTCTAGCATCGCGAAATCTTCCTCACTCATCGCCTCGTGAACGTGGTCGAAGACCTTCGCGCTCGCCTCCGGGAGTTCACCGAGGAACCGCTCCGGTTCGACAGGTCCCGTAATGGAACTCAGGAGGTTCGGTGCGTCAGCGAGGGTCTGCAAGTCCTCGCGCAGCATCTCGACCGCGACGGGTTCACGACCCTCCGGGAGCGGTTCGTCCATGAAGGGGGCGAGCCTGATCCGCAACTCATCGGTCGGGAGGCTTCGGAGGTGTTCGGCGTTAAGAGATCTCAGCCGCTCTGCGTCGAAGGTCGCGGGGCTTGCCCCGAGGCGTGACGGGGTCCATTCGTCTCTCAACTCTTCGATCGAGGCGAAGTATTCCCGGCCTTCGGGGTGGTTCCAGCCGAGAAGGGCGAGATGGTTGACGACGGCTTCGGGGAGATAGCCGGCGTCACGGTAGTCGCGTAGGCTGGAGCCGCCGTGTCGCTTCGAGAGTTTCTTGCCGTCGGGGCCGAGGATCACACCAAGGTGAACGAACTCCGGCTCCGGCTCACCCAGCGCACGATAGAGCAGCACCTGACGCGTCGTATTCGGGATATGCTCCTCCCCGCGTATGATGGTCGTTATATCCAGCTCCAGATCGTCTGCGACGCAGGCGAAGTTATACGAGGGCGTCCCGTCCGATTTCATGAGCACGAAGTCTTCGGTGCGCGAGAAACTCACCTCACCGCGAAGCT
The DNA here is from genome assembly GCA_051000975.1 of Rubrobacter sp. Taxonomy (GTDB): domain Bacteria; phylum Actinomycetota; class Rubrobacteria; order Rubrobacterales; family Rubrobacteraceae; genus Rubrobacter. The sequence goes on along the minus strand of JBPCNU010000206.1, from coordinate 3,131 downwards.
TATCCCGGAACGCCCCACCCCGCGTCGGCGGCCTGAAATACGCGGCGCGCCGTCCCGCTTCGTCCTCCGCTTCATAGGTCAGACCCAGTTCGCCGAGGCGTCGGAGGTATCGCTCGTAGATTCTGTCCCGCTCGGACTGGCGGGTCGGTTCTCCATCGAAGGTCAGGCCGAGCCAGGCAAGGTCTTCCAGGAGGGATTCTTCGTAGCGAGCCTCGCTTCTGGCGCGGTCGGTGTCCTCGATTCGCAGAAGTACCTCGCCGCCGGAGTGCCGGGCGAAGAGGTAGTTAAAGAGGGCGGTGCGTGCGCCACCGGGATGGAGGAATCCGGTCGGGGACGGGGCGAAGCGCAGGCGTATGTTTTCGATGGGCTCAGGCACGGGAGATCAAGGCCACAGCCTCGCAAGCGATGCCCTCGCCGCGTCCGGTGAAGCCGAGCCGCTCGCTCGTCGTGCCGCGCACGCTGACCTGAGACACGCCGACCCCAAGTGCATCGGCGAGGTTCACCCGCATCTCGCGGCGGTGGTCTCTTATCTTGGGTCGCTCGCAGATCAAAACCGCGTCCACGTTCGAGACGCTCCAATCTTCCCCGACGATGAGCCGCACCTCGCGCAAAAGTTCTATCGAGTCGGCGTCTTTCCATTCCGGGTCGGTGTCGGGGAAGTAGTGGCCTATGTCTTCAAGCCCGGCGGCACCGAGCAGGGCATCCGTCACGGCGTGGGCAAGAACATCGGCGTCGGAGTGTCCGGCGAGCCCCCGGTCGTGCGGGATGTCCACCCCGCCGAGGATGAGCTTTCTTCCGACCTCCGTCGGGGCGAAGGCATGTACGTCAACGCCGAGTCCGACCCGGAAGCTCGGGCCTGCGGGGGTTTCGTCGCCCGCCATCAGAGCCAGGATTCTCGTTTGAAGGCGTCTCTGATGCGATGGAGACGGCTTCGGGAGTGGAGGATGGCCTCAGCGAGGACGAGGTCTTCGGGGGTGGTGAGCTTGATGTTCTCCTTCTCACCTCGGACTATCCTGACCTTCCCGCCGGTGCGCTCGACGAGCGAGGCGTCGTCGGTGGCGGAGTCGAGGAACTCGTCGAAGGCAGAGAAAATGTCCCTGAGAAGCCCGAGCCTGAAAGCCTGCGGGGTCTGCACGGCCCGCAGGGTCGAGCGGTCTATCGTCTTCGCAACGAACTCGTCGGCGGGGTCCTCTCCGTCGGTGGCCTTGATGGTGTCCGAGACGGGGACGGCGGGTATGACACCGTCCGCTCCGTCAAGAGAACCTGCGACGCGCCCGATGAGGCTCTCGGAGATGAGACACCGGCATCCGTCGTGGACGAGCACGATGGTCTCTGGGGCTTCACCGACCATGAGGTCGAGGCCGTTCTTCGTGGAGCGTGACCGGCTCTCACCCGGCAGGGCGCATCCGGCGTACTTCGACACACCGCCATCGCGAGCGAGTTCCGCAACCCGTCGCTCGTCTCCGACGGTGAAGATCCCATCCACTTCGGGCGAGCGTTCGAAGGCGTCGAGCGTGTAGGCGAGAGCCGGGCGACCGAGCAGATCGATAAACTGCTTCGGGCGTCCCATCCGGCTCCCGAGACCGCCGGAGAGAACGAGGGCCACGACCTTCGTTCGAGGCTCTTCGGGGCGGGGCGATGGCTCTGGGAAGAGCCTCGTCAACGCGGCAGTTCCTCGGTATCTACGCCCGTCTCGGCCGCGCGCTGGCGTTCGAGAACTCGCTGTATCGCCCGCGCTCGCGCCTGACCGACGCCGTCCACGTCGTCGAGGTCTTCCTCGCTCGCTTCAAGCAGGGATTCCAGCGAACCGAAAGTCCGTATCAGGTTCTCCGAGACCTTCTTCGGGAGCCTCGGAACCTGGGCGAGCTGCCGGTAGCCCCTCGGGGTAACGAAGTAGTCTTCGATCTGCCCGACCGATCCGTAGCCGAGTATCCTCGCTATCTCCGTTGGCTCGGATAGCTCCGAGGACGAGAGCTTCCTGAGTTCTCTGCGAGCCTCGCTCGCATCGGTGTCTTCCGAGATGTAGTCTCTCAGCAGGGCGTCGTACTGCTTTGGCACGCGTCCGAAGGCCTCTCCGAGCTGCATGTCCACGAGGCGTCCTTCGCTCCCGAGCTCCCTGCCATAAGCCCCTATTTCGTCCGCGATCCTCCGCGCGTACTCAAACGTTCCGACCGCCCCCACGACCTCGCGGAGCGTTACGGCCCCGTCGTACTCGTGTACGGTCAGCACGCGGGCCTCTTCCCTGAGCCGGCGGGTGAATTTATCCAGCGTAGCAAGGGCGGAGTTGGCCTTGTTCAATACGACGCCGATGTCTTCAAGGACGTGCGAATCGTACTCACCCTGATACAGGCTCACGACCCGCCGACGCTCGGAGACGGCCACGACGAGTTCTCCGGTCTGCTTGGCGGTTCGGTTCGCGGCGAGGTGTCGCATACCCGTCTCGACGGAACCCATCGTCGGGTCGGGGTTCAGGTGGACGTTGGCGTAGTGAATGGTCGAGAGGTCGGGGCTCACGACTATAGCTCCGTCCATCTTGGCGAGTTCGTAGAGGCGCATCGGGGTGAATTCGAGGTCTATCTTCATCCCACCGGAGACGATGCCGAGGTCTTCGAGCTTCTCGGGGCGGGCGATAACGATGAGCGCGCCGTTCTGCGCCCGGATGATGTTCTCTATCGCCGTCCTTAAAGCCGTGCCCGGTGCGATCATGTCCAGAGCGCGTGAGAGTTCTTCAGGCAGAAAGCGTCTCGACCGACTCACAGTAACGCCACCGCCACGGCCTCTTCAAGGGTCTTGACTTCGAGCAAACTGTCTTCTCCTCGCCTCGCAGACAAAGTGTTATCGGCCTGTTTCGAGGGCTTCGTTTCACGGGATTTTTTTCGTCCTTCGAGTTTTTCGGGTCTTATTATACGTGCGAAGCCCAGCTTGATAAGCTCGCCCGCCCGCCGGTCGGCCCCCGGCACGAACCGCACGTCTCCCGTGAGACCGATCTCCCCGAAGCACGCGGCCCCTTTTCCAACGGGCCTGTCACTGAGCGCGGAGGCAATAGCAAGGGCTACTCCGAGGTCTGCGGCAGGTTCCTCAACCCTCACCCCGCCCGTCACGTTGACGTACACGTCCTGATCGGAGAGGTT
>JBPCNU010000205.1:0-27129 GCA_051000975.1 Rubrobacter sp. | reverse complement strand
GTGGGTGTAGCGATGGCGCTTGTCGAGTTCTCTCAGTTGCTCTTCGCTTTCTGTGATCGCCCGTGGATAGTCTATGTTTGGCATGGCCGCATTATGCCACTAATGAATAGGAACGGTATAAGCACCGCTCGGACCACCGGGCGACGGCCACCACCGGGCGACGGCCCGGCGTGCTGCTAACATGCTGCCATGAACCCGAAGCTCGCGCTCGAATACAACACGTTCTCCATAGCCGCCCACGACCCGGAGTCAGGGATGTTCGGGGTCGCCATCAGCACCAAGACCCCGGCGGTCGGGGCGATGTGCGTCTACGCTCGGGCCGAGATCGGCGCGGTGGTAACGCAGGCTCGGACGAACCCGCTCCTCGGCATAGACGGCATAGACCTGCTCGAAAAAGGCTACCCGGCGGAGGACGCTATAAGCATGCTGCTGCACCTCGACTTTCAGCCGGAGAGGCGGCAGCTCCTCATAGTGGATTCCGAGGGACATTGCGCCGCTCACACCGGAGACGAGACCGAGGAGTGGCGCGGCCACCTCTGCGGCGAAAACCACGTCGTTGGGGGGAATTTGCTCGTCGGCCGGGAGACGGTCGAGGCGATGAGCGAATCCTTCTCTGCCGGTGCGGAGGCGTATTTCCCGGACAGGCTTCTCTCGGCGCTGGAGGCCGGTCAGGAGGCGGGCGGCGACCGGCGCGGCAGGCAGTCGGCGGCGCTGTACGTGGTGAAGGACACGCCGTATCCGTACTTTGATCTCCGGGTCGACGAGCATCCGGAGCCGGTGGCGGAACTCAGGCGCATCTACGCCGTCGTCTGCGAAGACCTCGTGCCGTTCATCGAGGCCCTGCCGACGCGGGAGGACACGGAGGGCTTCACCGGGGACGACATCCGGGGGACGCTCATCCCCGAAGACTAACCGGGGCTTTCGCTACGCGACGGCCTACTCGACGGCCTTCGGGTCGAGGGCGTCGCGCAGGCCGTCACCGAGGAAGTTCACGCAGACGGCGGTTATTATGATCATGGCCGCCGGGAAGACCGTCAGCCACCACGCCTGGGTCAGCGTCGTTCTCGCGTCCTCCAGCAGGTTCCCCCACGACGGCGTCGGCGGCTGTATCCCGAGGCCGAGGAACGAGAGCGCGCTTTCGAGGAGTATCGCGTCGGCGGTCACGAGCGTCGCCTGGACGACCATCACCCCGACGACGTTCGGCAGGACGTGCCTGACCATCGTCGTCGCATTCGATACACCTATCGCCTTCGCCGCCTGCACGTATTCTTGGCTCCTGAGCGAGAGTACCTGAGAGCGCACGACCCGCGCGATGGACGGCCAGAGCAACAACACCAGCACGAACGAGATGGTAACGGCGGTGAAGTTGAAGACGCTCCCGAGGACGAGCAGGAACGGCAGGAGCGGCAGCGTGAGCATGAAGTCAAGGAACCCGACCGAAAACGTGTCTATGCGGCCACCCGTGAAGCCCGAGAAGATGCCGACCGCGGCCCCGATGAGCGTCGAGAAAAGCCCGACCGAAAGCCCGGCGACGAGCGAGACACGCCCGCCGTAGAGCACCCGGGTGAGCTGGTCTCGCCCGAGGCTGTCAGCCCCGAACGGGTGCGCGGCGGTCGGTCCGGCTGAGAGGGCAGTGTAGTCGATGGCGTCGTAGTCGTAGGGGGCGATAAGCGGGGCGGCGAGCGCGAGGAGATAGAGGAGCAGCAGTATCACCCCGCAGACCATCGCGAGGCGGTGCTTGCGGAACCTGCGCCAGATGATCTCCCGCTGAGTCCGGCCCGCGACCTGCCCGAGCTCCCCGGCCCGATCGTCGTCAACGGCTCCAGAAGCCCCCGCGCTCCCTTCCGGAGATACGTTTTCGAGACCGTCTCTTTTCATGCTCCTGCCCGCTTTCTAGTCATAGCTGACCCTCGGATCAACCACCGCGTATACGATGTCCGCGACCAGGTTAAAGAACACGGTCAGCACGGCGATGATTATGAGTATCCCCCGCGCGATGTTGTAATCGCCCTTGTACAGGCTGTCTATGAACAGGAACCCGAGCCCCGGCCAGGCGAACACCGTCTCCGTGATGACCGCCCCGGCAAGGAGCGTCCCGAGCGAAAGGGCGACGAGCGTTACGGTCGGGATGAGCGCGTTGCGCAGCGCGTGCTTGAAGTAGACGGTGTTGTTCGAAAGCCCCTTCGCTCGCGCCGTGCGCAGGTAGTCCGAACTCATCACGTCGAGCATCGCGCTCCGCTGAAAGCGGCTGAAGCTCGCGATGCTGATGGCCGAGAGCGCGAACACGGGCAGGGCCATGTGCTGCACGAGGTCGACGAAGCCGCCCGTCTCCGTCATCCCGGAGGTGTAGAAGATGCGCGTACCCGTAGTGTTCGTCAGGTAGACCCCGAAGACGAGTTGCAGCAGGATGCCCATAAGGAACGTCGGGGTGGAGAAGCCGATGAAGGCCAGGATGGTCGCGGTGTTGTCGAGGGTGCTGTATTTCTTGATCGCCTGATACACCCCGAGCGGGATGGCAATGGCAAGCGTGACGAACAGCGACGTTCCCATCAAGAGCACGGTCGGGTAGACCCGCCGGGCGATGATCTCGGCCACGGGAGCGTTCTGTTTGAAGCTCGTCCCGAAGTCGCCCCGGAAGAGGTCCATAACCCAGATGAAGTACTGGCTCCAGAGCGGCTGGTTGAGGCCGTAGAGGTTGGCTATGCGCTCGATATCCTCGGGCTGTACTCGCGGGTTCTGCCGCAGGTCGGTGAGCGGGTCTCCGGCGAGGGTTACGAGCAGGAAGATGGCGATGCTCGCGAAAAACAGCACCACAAAGCTGAGGAGCCTCCTCCTTATGATGTAGGCGAACATTTCCTACCTGCCTCCCGTCCCTCGACCGGCGCGCCGCGCTAGCTCTTCAGCGTGCTTCACCGCATTTCGCGGCGCAGTATAGACCTCGCGGGCCGCTAGAACCGTCCGGCCCCGGTTAGCCGAACGACCACTCCTGGATGTTCCAGGTCGGGGTGGCGAGAGACGGGTTGTTCTCCGGCCCCTGCAGATCCTCCCGGAAGGCGTAGATGCTCGGGCGCTGGTAGAACGGGATGATCGGCACGTCCTCGGCGATGAGTTCCTGCGCCTGTTTGAGCAGGTCTCCTCGCTCACCGACGTCGATGGCGGAGTCCGACTGCTCCAGGAGGTCCGTTACCTCGTCGTTCGAGTAGCGCGGGTAGTTCTGGCCGTCCGGCGCGACCTGAGTGCCGGAGAAGAGCGTCGTTATGGACGGGTCCGGGGTCGCCGACCACGCCCACTCGCCCATCTCGAAGTTCCCGCCCGGCAGCGAGTCCCCGAAGAACTGCTGCGCCGCTTCGTTCTGGATCTCGATGGTCAGACCAACGTCGGCGAGCTGCTGCTGCACTATCTGCTGCAGGTTCTCTCGGAGCGCGTTCCCCGAGGTCGTCGAGAAGGTAATGGTCTCCGGCGCGCCGTCGGCGATGGCCTGCTCTATTAGCTCCCGCGCCCGGTCCGGGTCGTAGGAATACTGCTCCCAAGCCGGAGTGTAGTAGTCCGAAAGCTCTGGCACGATGACGCTGTCGAGCCTGCGAGCGTTGCCGGGAAGGATGTCATCCAGAACCTGCTGGCGGTTGATAGCGTAGGCTATCCCGCGCCGGAGGTCCACGTTGTCAATGACCTCGGTGTTGAAGTCTATATGCTCCCACTCCGCGCCGTAGGCGATGTTCACGGTCGTCCCCTGCTGCTCTTCGAGCCTTGCGATGAGACCGATGTCCGGCGCCGGGTTGATGAAGTCCACCTCACCCGAAGAGAGAGCGGTTATGAGCGTGTTCGTGTCCGTGATGAACCGGAAGGTTATAGACTCGAAGGCCGGCTCGTCGCCCCAGTAGTTCTCGTTTCTGACGAACCGCATGCTCTGGCCCCGGTTCCACTCGTCGAAGGTGTAGGGGCCGCTCCCGACGACGTTGCTGTTGAAGAACTCGTTGAAGTTCTCGCCCTCAAGAATATGCTGCGGCAGAACGGGCTGATTGTCGGCGAAGATATCCATCCAGCGAGCGTCCGGCTCGGAGAAGACGATGCGGGCCGTGAGTTCGTCCGGCGTCTCGAAGGTGTCTATTTTGTCCCAGATCTCCCGCGTGATGATCTGATTATCCTCGTTCATTATCGTCTCGTAGGTGAACTGCAGGTCCGCGCTAGTGAGCGGCTCCCCGTCCGACCATACGAGCCCGTCCTGAAGCGTTACCTCTATCGTGAACGGGTCTTCGCTGACGACCTCCGGCATCCCGTCCGAGAGGTTCGGCGCGTAGGAGAGATCCGGCTGGATCTGCAATACCGAGTCCTGCACCACCGATGTCGTAACCTGCGTTGCAACAAGGTCGCCCCCGACGATAACCGGGTTCAATATAGCTGGTTCCTGATCCCAGCCGATGACGAGGTTGTTCCCTCGGTCCTGACTTCCGGCCCCACCGCCTCCGTCCCCGGAATCACCGCCACTACCTCCCCCACCGCCGCATCCGGCAACGCCCAGCAGCGAGGCCGCAGCAATGCCCATCCCGCCGACCTTCAGGAAGTCCTTGCGGGTGAAGTTGCTCGCTCCGGCGTTCATCTCCCCCGTTGAGCGCACTACCTCCGCAGTCTCCGGTCTTCCATTCTCCGAAATACCCGACGATTCGTTACCCGACAATCCGTTCTCCTCTCATGGCCGGAAGCGATCTGAGGAAAGCGAGGGCTCATCGATATTCGACTATGCCCCCTTCTCGTGCGAAAGCGGTTCTCCCGGAAAGTGCTCCGCCGCTACGCATATCTCTTCCCCTCGCCGCCCGTCCGGCTAGATTATCTCGGTAAATCCCCGCACCCATAAAAACATCCCATCAGGAACATCGGGCAGGCGGAGACTTCTCCCTGACGCGGATTCTAGCTATGTTTTTTCGCGTTTGCCAGACGCGTGACGCGTCACTACGATGACCTTCGAACCCTACCCGCCGGAATGCCGATGCGCCGCTTCCGTGGTAGCAGCCAGATATCTTGCGATCACCGCCCGCTCGTCATCGGTGAATTCCTCCTCTATTTGCTTCATCTCCCGGATGTACGGCAAGAGATGCCTGAGTGACTCCTCGAAGCCTCGCTCCGTCCCCCGCACCAACTGACTCCTCCGGTCCTCCGGGTTCGGGGCGCGCTCCACGTAACCCTTCTTCACCAGCCGGTCCACGAGGGTCGTGACGGCCCCCGCGCTCATCGAGAGCCTCCCCGCCAGATGCCCGATCGTCATCGGCCCCCCGGCCTGCAAATGCTCCAGCGCCGCCACCTCCGATACCTCGAGCCCCATCTTCTTCGCCAGCGATGCCGAGTAACGCATCACCGCCGCCGAATACTCCCGCGCCCTGAGAGCCAACTCTCCGCCCCTCACGGAGCCACCCGGAAGATTGCCCTTGACACGAGTTTACTTTGACTATAAAAAGATTCGATCATGCAAATATCTTAATGGGAGGGTAGCTCATGAGCAAGTCCGGGGGTGATCGGTTGCGTCAGGGCGTGACTGTATTCGGGGCGGTGTTTCAGGTTCTGGCGGGGTTTCTTCGTTCCGGTCGGAAGTCTGGTGGACCGGGATGTGCCCCTGATCATCCCTGCGGGCTGGACTTTCGCCGTCTGGGGTCCGATCTTCCTGCTCTGCGCCGTCTATACCGTATATCAGGCTCTCCCGTCCGAACGCTACAACCCGCTCCTCCGACGCATCGGGTGGCCGCTCGGACTGGCCTTCGTCAGGAACGGTCTCTGGACCACCGTCCAACCACTCCAGAACCCGATTTTGTCTCAAGTAATAGTTACCTTGATACTGGCAAGCTCGCTCGTTGCCCTCATCCGGTTTGCCCGGTTTGGGAAAACGAGCCGGGGCGTACGTTGGATAGTCGGGCTTCCGGTCGGGTTGCTTGCAAGCTGGCTCACGGCGGCGAACGTTGTCGGGTTCAACGATATGCTCGTCCGGCGAGAAGTTGTCGGAAGCGGGTTTCCGGCCGCGCTGACCGGAGCGAGCTTGCTCATCGTCAGAACGGTCGTCGCGGCGGCGGTTCTCGGGGCAATAGCAGGCGGGTCGTTACAGGCGACGGCTACGTACACCCTCGGGGTTTCGTGGGGACTCTTCGGGATCGTAGCAAACCAGTACGATACGTCGCTCATCACGAGCGGCGGAGCCCTTCTCTGCCTCGTCGCGCTGGTCGCGCGGCTCGTCTGGGCGGTCGGAAAGACCCGTCCCGGGAGTTCCGGTTCCATCGGTAATTCCGGCAGTGCGAGGGTCGCATGACGGACGTAACCTTTACTGAGTAGCGGTTCGGCACCTGACACGGAGGGCGCATGAGAGAAGCGGCGATCACGACCACAGAACTAGTCAAGAAGTTCGGGGAGAACGCGGCGGTTGACGGCGTTGACCTCACGATACCGGAGGGTGAAATATACGGCTTCCTCGGGCCGAACGGCGCCGGGAAGACCACGACCGTCAGGATGCTCGTAACCCTCTTGAAGCCAACGGCGGGTCGGGCGACCGTCGCCGGATACGACATCGCCGGAGACCCCGGCGCGGTGCGGCTCAGGATCGGGGTCGCCCTTCAGGAGGCCGCCCTCGACGGCAGACAGACCGGCGTCGAGATCCTCCGTCTCCAGGGTCGGCTCTACGGTCTCAGGCGCAAGGAGATAGACAGCCGAATCTCCGAACTCAAGGAACTCATAGACATCGGGGACGCCCTCCACATGAAGGTCGCGAGCTACTCCGGCGGCATGAAGCGAAGGCTCGACCTGACCGCCGCGCTCGTCCACAACCCGCGCGTCCTGTTTCTGGACGAACCCACGACCGGCCTCGACCCCGTCAGCCGCAACAAGGTCTGGGAGGAGGTCCGGCGGCTCAACGTAGACCTCGGCATGACCATCTTCCTGACGACCCAGTACCTGGAGGAGGCTGACCAGCTCGCAGACAGGGTCGGCATCATCGCGAAGGGGAGGATAGTCGCCGAAGGAACCCCGGACGAACTCAAGCGGCGCGTCGGGCAAGACCTCGTGATAGCCAGCCTGAAGGAGAGACCGGACGGCGTCCTCGAAGACCTGAGGAAGATACCGAGCGTCGAGAGCGTGGACACGCGTGGCAACGAGGTCCACATCGCCTCACCGGACGGCTCACGCGTCGTCGGGGAGGTAGCTATCGCGCTTCGGGCGGCGAACGTCGAAGTAGAACGACTCACCCTCCGCACCCCGACCTTAGACGACGTATTCCTGGAGGTAACGGGCAACAGGATGAACCCTAACAAGGAGAGCGACGACGGCGAGAACGACGAGGGCAAAAACGACGACGAAGCGGAGGTCGCGTAATGGAAGGCAAGAGCGGCGTCACGGCGCGTCCGGCGGGGTTCTTCAGGGATTTGATCAGCGTCGCCGGGCGTGCTCTCCGGGCGATACCGAGGGAACCGGAGTCGCTCGTCCCGGCCCTGATCGTCCCGATCTTCTTCTTCGCCGTGAACGTCGGCGCGCTCTCGGATATCTCGTCGTTCGCCGGGGTGAGCGACTTCAACGCCTTTCAGCTCCCGGTGGCGATAGTCTTCGCGGTAACGGGCATCTCGCGGGCCTCGTCGCTCGTCACGGACATTCAGTCCGGCTACTTCGATAGGCTGCTCGTCTCCCCGGTTAACCGTTCGAGCTTGCTTCTCGGGTTGATGATCGCGGACTTCGTTCTCGTCATCGCCCTCTCTATCCCGGTGCTGCTGCTCGGCTTCATTCTCGGTGTGGGCTTCACGACCGGACCGCTCGGGGTCGTCGCCTTCTTGCTCCTCGCCGGGGCGTGGGGGCTGGCCTTCACCGGGTTCCCGTACACTATCGCGCTCAGGACGGGCAACCCGGCGGCGGTCAACTCGTCGTTCATCCTCTTCTTCCCGTTCGCTTTCCTGACGACTACTTTCCTCCCGCAGGACGCCCTGACGGGCTGGCTCTCGACGGTTGCCGACTACAACCCCGTAACGTACCTTCTGGCGGGGCTTCGCGCCCTTATCTCGTCCGGCTGGACCACAGACATCATCCCGGCTATAGGAGCCGTCGCTCTAGTCGGGGCCATCTCGTTCGGCCTCGCATTCTCGGCTCTGAGGGCGAGGGTCAGAAGAGCTTAGGCTTCCCGTATCAGGCGGTTCTAGGGGCGGCGGAATCCGCTTCCGGGGAGGTACTTCCTGAAGAGGGACGTCCCGCGAAGCAGGGCCATCAGCGCGGCCCCCGCCCCGAGCAGAGCGATAAAGCAGAGGATCATCTCACCGAGCGGCAAGAGGCCGACCGTAGCGACGACGACCGCCCCGACGACCGCCGCGAGGACGTTCCCCTGTCGGTATCCACCGGTGGCGAGTACGATCTTCCGCCCGGCAAAGTACGCGGTAACCACGAGTCCGAAGACGATCAGGGCGAGGTAGAGCGGCGCGATGAGGATCAAGAGCGGCAGCCCGATCACGGACACCGCCAGCAGCACCGAAGCAACGACTGCACCCACCACCGAGGCCAGCCCGACGAGCATGGACCAGACCGGGTGGCTCTCGACCATACGCGAGGAGGCCGCGAGTTGGACCGGGGCGAGTACCACCATCAGGAGCGAAGCCCCGCACAGAAGCCCCACCCCGAACAGCCACCCGAGCATCCCGCCGAAGACCACACCGGGCGGCGAGTAAGCGTTGCTCAGCGTCGCACCGGACATCGTCCCGGCCATCATTCGCCCCCCGACCGCCGCACCCTCTTCGTACTGGCACAGACCGGTGCCGCAGTAGACATCACCCTCGATGACCGCGCTTCTCGTCAGGATCACGTCGCCGCGCTCGACCTCCACGTTGCCGTCCACGAACTCATCAATGTAGACATCCCCGAAGCCAGCCTCGATGTCGCCGCCGACCGGAGCCTCGATCCGGATATTCCCGAGACCGGACGAGACATCGCCGCCGACCGGACCTTTCACCACGACGTTACCGACCGTCGAGTCTACGTCGCCTTCGACGACCCCGTAGACCATCACCCGACCGACCGACGACGAGACCTCCGGTACGACCTGGCCTCGCTCGACGACCACCGGACGATTCGGGTCGAGGCCCGCCATGTCCATCTCGGGCATACCGGGAACTCCGGGAGCGGCATGAGCCGAAGGGGACAGAACAAGGAACATGCCGAGAACACCTGTCAGGGCGACCAGCAAGGCCAAGGCGCCGGACGAATGCCCGACTGGGAAACGATGAACCGCGAGGGTCATGCCCCTCTAATGCGCTCCGCAGGACGCATGCCCCGGCGGCGCACCGCCGAGAAGACGAGACCGGCTATTACGAGGTCCACCAGAAACCCGATCCCGAGCGCGACCAGCACGAACGGAGCGACGAACGCTATTACGAGCGTCGAGACGTCCGAGATCGCAGCGACGTATCCCAGCAAGGTCTCAGCCCCGCCTGTCGCCAGAAAGAGCGGGTTCTCCCCGCCGAAGCTGAGGGCAAGCGAAGTCGCAGCGAGGATCCCGATCGCCAGAAGCCCCCACATCGCCTTCGCCAGTCGCGAGCGAGTCGGCAGGCACAACGCAACCTCTCGGCTTACTGAGGCAGTAGAGGGCGCGGCACCTGTCACAGAGGATCTACACGAACCACCAGAGAAAAGCCCCGCGCTCAGAGAGGCCTCGCGCTCGTAGCTGGCAAGGCAGTTTGGACAGGCTTCGAGGTGTTGGCGAACCGTACGACGACATTCCGGTTCCAGAGTTCCTTCGGCCAGCTCGAAGATCGTCTCCGGATCGCAGCACCCGCCCGGCGTACGGTCCTCGTACATGGTTATTTGGCGGCCCCGGTGAGTTTGGCGGCCTCGTCGTCAGGGTCGGAGAGGATCTCACCAACCATATTCCTGGCCCGGAAGAGCCGGCTCTTGACCGCCGCTACGCTGAGGTTCAGCACCTCGGCTATCTCGGCGTAGCTCATCTCCTCGTCGTAGCGCAGCATGAGCGGCACCTGATAGGTCTCCGGCAAGGCTTCCATCGCCACCCGGACCCCGGCCCGCCGCTCGGCGTCTATTGCGTCGGTCTCCGGTCCGCCCGAGGACGCGCCGTGAACCTCCTGATTGAACTCCACGATCTCCCTGCGGCGCCGCAAAGTGTCTATCCCGAGGTTGTTTGCTATAGCGAGCAGCCACGTCTTGAAACGATACTCCGGGTTGAAGGTTTCGAGCCGGTCGTAGGCTCGCAGGAAGGTCTCCTGAACGAGGTCTTCGGCGGAGGTCTCACGCTTCGCGTACGGATAGAGGACCTTGGCCACCAGACGCTCGTACCGCCGCACGAGTTCCTCGTAGGAACGGGTGTCCCCGGCGAGAGTACGGGTTACGAGTTCCTTGTCTTCGAGGGCGTCGCGCTTGACCGCGAAGCCACGCAACCGCGCCCGCCAGCCGCTTAGTGACGCCTCGCCCGTATATCTCTGTACGCTCTGTGCGCTCTCCATACCAGCCATCGCGTTAACGAACTCCCTTGAAGAAGGTGTACTGCCTGATTATACGCCCGCACTCCGGTAAGGTTTCAGATTCTCTGGCGGGCTGTGAACGCTTCGGCCTCTTTGAGACCATCAGACTAAATTTCTGGAAGAATGGACTTCGATGAAGGAACGGCCAGAGAATCCCTCCCGGACTTTCTACGTCCTTGCTGCTCTTCACGCGGCGGTCTGCGCCGTCGTCATCCTGCTCGCGTACACGAACGGCCCGGCGTTTCAGGTCGAGATCTTCCGCGACTACGCTGACAAGCTCGCCGCCGGGCTCGTTCCGTACACCGACTTCCCCCACGAATACCCCCCGACCAGCCTCATCATCCTTATCCTGCCGAGGCTCTTCACTTCCGACCCGAACCTCTACGCCTCGCTCTTCTCGCTCGAGATACTCGTCTGCGACCTCGTCGTCCTCTACCTGCTGTCCCGCATCGGCCCGAAGCCGCTCCTTCTCTACGGCCTCGGGATGCTGCTCTTCTGGCGCGTACCGTTCATCCGCCACGACCTCGTTCCCGTGATGGTTGCCACGCTCGGGGCGTTCGCGGTCCTGCGCGGGCGGATGATCCTCGCCGCTATCCTCTGGGGCTTCGCGGGAGCCTTGAAGCTCTATCCGGTGGTCGCCGTCCCGGTTCTCGCCTTCGGGGCGTCGCTGAAGCAGACGTTCGTGAGGTGGAGCGTGGCGGGCCTGATCTTCGTGGTCGGGCTGTTCTGGGGGATAGTCGCCTTCGGACCGGAGTCCCTGATGTTCCTGACCTATCACGCCGACCGTCCGGCTCAGGTCGAGAGCATCTCCGGCAACGTCCAGTTCTTTCTCCCAAACCCCGAAGTAGTGAACACCTATGGCAGCTTCAACGTTACCGGTCCGGGTGGGGCTATGCTCGTCTCGATGTTCACTTTCGTCCAACTCGGTCTGGTGCTGCTCGGCCTCGCGGTCGCGTTCTGGCAATCACGGGGCGCGGGCGAGATGGCCTTGCGGGTCGCGATGGTGCGCGGAGCGATGCTGGCGACCTTCGCGTTCTCCGTCTTCGGGAAGGTCCTCGCGTGGCACTATTTCTTCTGGCCGCTCCCGCTGATGGCGATGGTTCACGGGCTCTACGGCTTCCGCTATCCTCGGCTCACATGGGGTCTGTACTTTGCGGCGGTCGCCATCACGACCGTCATAAACGAGACCTACTGGACTCTTGAGCGTGCCCTACCCGTCTTTGTCGGGATGCTCACGGTGCGGGATTTGCTCGTGATCCCGGTCTTTTTCCTTATGCTCCTTCGCTCGACGGCTTCCGTGAAAGACCCAGCCAACGAGCGCGACTAGCCCGCCCCCGACGACGGTGGCGTTCAGCCAGCCGACCTGTCTCGCTTGCGGGCGGCCCGCGATGTCGAGCGTCCGTCCGACCTGCTCTCCGCTGTAGACCGCCAAGAACAGTACGCTACCCTTCTCGTACGAGTAGAGTGGCGGCTGTTCTTCGAGGGCGAGCATCTGGTTCGTGTAGATGGACTGCCTCGGCAGGAAGAGGAAGTATGAGTCCTCGCGGGGAGAATCGTCGGTGGTGAAACGCCCCGAGGCTATGGGCCCGAGGTACGCCGGGCGCAGGTCGTCGCGGAGCTGGCCGGAGCGGCGGTAGCTCTCCGCCACCGGGTAAGTCCCGGCCTGCACGTAGACCGTCGCCCCCTCCGGCGCGTTTTCGTTTACCCATTCGATGGCGGGCCTGTAAGTATCCGCGAGGTACGTTGTCTCGAAGCCCAGAGCGTTCGCACCGGGCACGAGGCCAACCGCCTCACCGTAGTACTCGAGCGAATTGGACAGTCCCGACCACAGTATCCCCGGCAGGGCGAGGCCCGCGTAGAGGACGAGGAAGACCGGAAGAAGCCGCCTCCCCCAAAGACGCCTCCCCCGGTATCGCCTTCGGAGTTTCATGACCGTCCAGCCCACCCCGACCCCGGCGCACATCGCCCAGAGCGGGAACGCGGCGAGGAACTGTCTCGGCCCGCCGTAGACCGGGGTCAGGCCGGAGGCAGCGACCGCTACGACGAGCGCGAGGTTCAGGAGGAGCCACGCCGAAGCGGGACTTCCGGCGTTACGCAGCAGTCTCGACAGGCCGATCAGGGCCACGACAGCGACGACGAGCGGCACGAAGACGAGGAGGGCGACGAGCGGGTAGTGAAGAGGCGCGCCCGCCCAGAGCCTGCCGAGGTAGTAGGTGAAGCGTTCGTCCTGAAGCCCTCCGGCCCAGGTCAGGAACTCTAGAGTGCGTGGGATCGGCTCGGGCCAGATCCAGGGCCACACAGCGAAGAACGCCACCGCCCCGACGGCGAAGCTCACGAACAACCGGACGAAGACCACTATCCTCCGGCGAAATATCGCCGCGAAGGCCAGAGCGCAGACGACGAGCGGGAAGACCGTGATCTTGGTCGCGAAAGCCATTCCTACGATGAGCCCTGTCAGCGCGACGCGCCGCCAGGACACGTCCCGTCGCATCACCAGCGAGAACAGGGCTACCATCGAGATGAGGTACATCGAGGCGACCGCCCCGTCGAGTTGCCCGAGCCTCGCGAACCCGAAGAGAACGGGGATAAGCGGCATCGTGACCGCCGCCCCCCATGCAGCGTCCGACCCGAACTCCCGGCGCATGAACCGGAAAGCGGCGTAGATCGAAGCGAGAAACAGAACGTAAGACCCCATCCGGTAGAAGTCCCCGAGCGCGACGAGATCGTCCGTCCCGACGAACAGAACCCCGACGACGGCGAAGACTCCGGCCCAGAGCTTGAAGAACGGCGGGGCTTCGTGACTCTGCTCCCAGAACCGATCTATAGAAGACCACCACCCCGACGGGTCCGTGAAAATTCCCCCGAGCCACGACAAGTAGAGGTACGACGAACCGAAATAGTTGGGTTCGTCCCAGGTGATCCCGATCATCCCGACCGTCGCCCACCCGATGACGAGTAACCCCGCCAGGTACACGAACAGCCCGCCACCAGCCAAAGAATCAGACATCTTCCTCTTCACGAGGGTAATTCTAGCCTCGAAACTCAAACGAAATTTCGTCTAAAGACCCGAATTCCCGGTCGAGATTCTTACTCATATGCACCAAGGGGTACTAAGATGCACCTAGACGTGTCAGATCCCTCCACTGCAGAAAGAAGGAGGTGACTTCAAATGTCCGACGGCAAAGTCCGCTTCTGGTAAGAGCAGAACCACGAAATGTCCTAGCCCGTGTCTTGCAACCGTTTTTTCGAGGAGGTGAGTAAAGATGTCCGAAGGCAAAGTCCGTTTCTGGTAGTTGGAGAACGGCAGTCAGAGAACCCGTAGATATCGAGTCAGGAGTCTGAGGAGGTGAGTGTAAATGTCCGAGGGCAAAGTCCGTTTCTGGTAGTGGCAGATAGATAGATATTTCGAAGTCAGGTACGTGAGCGTGATCACCGGGGGAGGTGAGTGCAAATGTCCGAAGGTAAAGTCCGCTTCTGGTAACAGGGGGAGTCCACAAAGACCATATCGCCGTTGTTCTGTACGGGGGTAAGGTTATGCTCTAAAATCGATTCTATGATCGATCAGAAAAGCGCAGCATAGTCTCCTTGCGCTCCGAGGCTACCAGAGCTTTCATCTACAGCCTTGCTCTGGTCGCAGCCATTTTGCTGACCTGGTGGCTGTACAGCTTTGAGGTTTCCTTCGGGGGTGCGGAACTACTGCTGGCGGCTGCCCTTGCCTCTGCCAGCGCTCTCTCCAGACGGTTTCCGGTAGACCTGGGGCGAGGCACGGTGGAGATATCCGACGTCGCCATGCTCTCGGCCCTCGTGATCCTGGGCCCGATATGGGCGCTGCTGGTGGCCGTTCCTGTGGTCCTGTACCGTGACCCATTGAGAACGACCTTCGTAGCTTCCTGCGACGCGATAACGATCCTGGCCGCCGGCTACGTGTTCTCGCTGTTCTCCGAACCTTCTCTGGCCGCTTCTTCTATCAACGGTTCCCTTGTCTACGGGCTTGTTGCAGCCGGGGTGGTCTTCTACTTCCTGGACGCGCTTATAAACTCGACCTTCGTGCGGGTGAAGTACGACGTGCCTCTGCGCACTACGGTTTCGGAATCTTTCATACCCGTGTTGCCTTCGGACATCCTCGCCGTTCTCGCCGCGCTCGGGACGGCCTATGTGCTTGTGGCGTTCGGACCTGCCGCGGCGTTGGTGCTGTTCCTGGGCGGGGCCGGGGCTTTGATCTCCCTGAACCTCATACACACTCGCCAGAAGGAGAACGAGGCTCTGAAGCGGGAGAACGCCGACCTCCTCTCCGCGAATGTGGGTTTTGCGCTCGCGCTCGTCGGGGCTGTCGGGGTGAAGGAGCCGCAGATGGTCCGCTTAGCGAACGCCTCGGCGGTCTACGCCAGGGACATCGGAGTGGAGTTCGGGTTCAAGCGAGAGCATCTGGACCGGATCAGCATCTCGGCTCTTTTGCAGGACATCGGTTTTGCGGCAGTCCCCGACGCTGTCTTGAAGGTGGCTCCGAGCCGCCTGAACCGTGCGGGCCGTCTGGAACTCGAACGGCACACGGTCGTCGGGGAGGAGGTTCTTGCGAGCGTCCCCGGTTTCGAGAAAGCGGCGAAGTGGGTCCGGTGGCATCACGAGCGACTGGACGGCACGGGCTACCCGGACAGGCTGCAGGCTCAGTGGATCCCCCTCGAAGTCCGCATCCTCGGCGTCGCCTCTGCCTACGCCGCGCTCGTCCTCGATACGAAGGACAGCCTCGCGGCATCCCCCCGCGACGCCCGGTTCGCCCTCACCTCCGAAGCGAACGGCGACAGCGGAGGCCTCGACCCGGAGGTAGTCAAGGCTTTTCTACGTATTCTGGACCGGGAAGACGCGGGGTACGGAACGGCCGCGGGCAACCGATTCTCGGAGACGCCTGCTGTCTTCTCCGAAGGTGAGATCCCGAGACTCCGCGTCGTAGGAGACTTTTAGCGGGAGGCTCTGACTAGCGTCTCACCCGGAAGCCCCGGTAGAGCGTCGGGTTGATTCTTGATTGTATCTTCGAGCTGAGACGTTTTCTCTGGTCCGTTACCGGGGGAGTGAAGTATACTCGGCGGCATTGTGCAGCAAGAGAGACCGAAAACAGCGCAGGCGGCGGAAACATCGAGCCTCGACCGGAGTCCGTCCTTCAACGGGGTATCGGTCGTCGTGCCGGTCTTCAACGAGGTCGAGTGCATAGAAAGGACTCATGCCGAGATCCGCACCGCCCTCTCCGGGATTCCACACGAGGTCATCTATGTAGACGACGGCTCCACGGACGGCACGGGGCGGGTACTCGAAGAGATCGCGGTCTCGGACGAGGGAACCCGGCTCATCCGGTTCCGAAGAAACTTCGGCAAGAGCGCGGCTCTCGCGGCGGGCTTCGCGAGGGTCAGGTACTCGACCGTCGCTACGATGGACGCCGACTTGCAGGACGACCCGCAGGAGATACCGCAACTCCTCAACAAGATGTTCGACGAAGACCTGGACCTCGTCTCCGGCTGGAAGCGGGACCGCAAGGACCCGGTCGAGAAGCGCATTCCGTCCAAACTCTTCAACCGGACGACGCAGGTTCTGACGGGCGTCAAGCTCAACGACTTCAACTGCGGCCTCAAGGTCTACCGGACGGAGGTCGTACGCGAGGTTACGCTCTACGGCGAGCTTCACCGCTACATCCCGGCCCTCGCCCACTACCGGGGTTTCAGGGTCGGGGAGGCAGTGGTCAACCACCGTGCGAGAGGCGGCGGTTCGTCCAAGTTCGGTCTGGAACGGTACGTCCGGGGGATGTTCGACCTGATGAGCATCGTCTTTCTCGGGCTGTATCAGCGCAGGCCGCTGCATCTGTTTGGTGGGATCGGGATGGCCATATCGTTCGTCGGTTTCCTTGTCTGCACGTACCTGACGGTGCTGTGGTTCGCCGGAGCCGGTATCGGTGACAGGCCGCTGCTCATCCTCGGGGTGCTGCTCATAATCGTCGGGGTACAGAGCATCTCGTTCGGCCTTATAGCGGAGCTGATCGCCCGCACGAGCTACGCCTCCTCCGACCCGCCTTACAGCATCGCGAGTGAGCATCACGGACGATCGAGCGAGTCCGGGATCGAAGCCGAGAAGGAACATCTCTTTCCCAACCCGCGCAGCCAGAGCGGTAGCTGAGACAACTTGAGGGTCCTCTTCGTAACCTCGACCTTTCCGCGCTCTGATGATGACGATCAGGTTCCCTGGCTCCTCGAACTCGCCCTGGTGCTGCGCGAGAAGGGTATCGAGATCGAAGTCCTGGCCCCGACCTACGCCGGCCTCGAAAGCCACGAAGTCTTCGGCATCCCGGTCCACCGCTACCGCTACTGGCGAAAGCCCGGCGAGATCGTGACCCACGAAACCGGGGCGATGAACAAGATGGGGAGCGGCTCCGGGATGCTCCTTCCGGCTCTCTCGCTCGTCGGGGCCGGGGTGGCTGCGGCGGCCCGGCTGGCCCGCAGCCGACGCTACGAGGTCATTCACTCTCACTGGCCGCTTCCGATGGGCCTCCCGGCGCAGGCCGGAGCCTGGGCCTCGACAGGTGACCCCCGCCTCATCGCGACCTTTCACGGTGCGGAGGTCGCCCTCGCCAGGAGGAAATCCCACTACCGCCCCGTTCTGAAAAAACTTGCACGGAACCTCGACGCTGCGGTCGCCAACTCCCGCAGCACCGCCCGAACGGTCGAAGAACTTACCGGCGTGATGCCGGAGGTAATCCCCTTCGGTCCGCCGCGGGGCGCGGTGGACTTCTCGCGAGAGTCGGGCGAGCCGCGAGATGCCGGTCTTCCGGCAGTGCTGGCCGTGGGGCGCATGATAGAACGCAAGGGATTCCCGGTGCTGGTGCGGGCCGCCGAGAAACTACGGGGCCGGGCGCGGATCGTCATCGTCGGTGGCGGCGAGTATGAGCCGGCGGTCAGGCGTGAGATAGAGTCTCGAAGGGTCGAGGATGTGGTTACGCTTGCGGGTCGCCTGACGAACGCGGAACTCGCCGCCGCCTACGCCGGGTGTGCGGTCTTCTGCCTGCCCGCAGTCTTCGATTCTCGCGGCGAGACTGAGGGGCTGGGGGTCGTCCTGATCGAAGCCATGAGCCACGGCAAACCCGTCGTCGCGAGCGGCATCGGTGGCATCCCGGACGCGGTCGAGGACGGCGTTACGGGACTCCTCGTCGAGCCGAACGATCCGGGCTTGCTTGCAAGGAGGCTCCTCGACGTTATCGAGGACGGGCCGCTCGCCCGCAAGCTCGGCGAGGCGGGACGAGAACGCGCCCGAAGCCTCTTTTCCTGGGACGGCGTCGCAGCGAAGCACATCGCCCTGTACGAGCGTAGCGAGGCTTGAGCACCGAAAACTTGGCTAGAATAGCCCGGTGAAGCTGGCCGGGCGTGACATGTCGAAGGTTTTGAAGTTTCTGAAACGAGCGAGGCCTTTCGTCGGGCCGGCGCTAGTGCTGCTGGTCGCGGTCTTCCTCGTTCGTGCGCTGGCGTCGAGCTGGGATGAGGTGCGCGACTACGAGTGGAGCTTCGACTTCTCCTACCTCGCCCTCTCCGTCGGGCTGATGTTCCTGTATTACGCGCAGCAGTGGGGTGGCTGGCGGCTCGTAATGAGGAGCTTCGGAGACCCGCTATCGAGGCCGGAGTCGGTTGCTATCTGGTTCGCCACGATCCTCGGTCGGTACGTCCCCGGCAGCGTGGCGATGGTAGCGGGAAGGGTCGTGATGTGTCAGCGGCGAGGCGTTCCGGCGCGAGATACGCTTGCGAGCATCGTCTACGAGAACGCCCTGATCCTGATAAGCGCGCTCGTCGTTACCGCCGCCTCGGTCCCGTTCTGGCCGGACTTTGAATACCGCGCGTATGCCCTCTTGCTCGTCTTGCTTGCCCCGATCGGGCTGATAATGATCCACCCCAGGGTCTTCAAGAAGGCAGCGAACTTCGCCCTCGCAAAGACCGGTCGTGAGCCGCTCGAAAAGACGCTCCCGTTCAGGCGGGTGCTGGCTCTGCTCGCCTACTACGTAGGAGGGTGGGTGCTGCTCGGGCTGGGGTTTGCCTCTCTCACGGCTTCGGTGGCCCCAGTGGGAGCGGCGGAGATCGCGCTGCTAATCGGCGGATATGCATTCGCCTGGGAGGTCGGGTTCCTCTCGCTTGTAACGCCGAGCGGGATCGGGGTGAAGGAGGCGGTTCTAGCCTTAATCCTCTCCCTCGTTCTCCCCATCCCCGCCGTCATTGCGGTGGTGGTGCTTTCGAGGCTCTGGCAGACGCTCATCGAGCTGGTCTGCGCCGGGGTCGTCTGGGCTTTCTTCAAGGGCGCCCAGTTCTTGCAGAACCGCTAGGTGCGGAAGTAGCTCGGGCCGGAGGCATACTCGGTCAGGGTGGCCTGGTCTATGAGGGTGATCTTCCGACTCTTGGTCTCGATGTAGCCGTCGCGCTGGAACTCGCTCATGACCTTCGAGACGGCTTCGCGGGTCGAGGCGATCATGTTCGCGAGATCCTGATGCGTCAGCTTTACATCCAGCGCAACCCCCTGACCGTTCCTCACCCCGAACCTGTCCGCGAGGTTCAGCAGCAGCGTCGCCAGCCTCGTCGAGACCTCCCGGTGCAAAAGGCTCTCTATAACCTCATCGGATTGCCGGAGCCGCTCGGAGAGCGACGAGAAGAGCTTGAGGGCGAACTCCGGTCGACTCTTGACGACCTGCTCGATGGAGGCCTTCTGTATCGAGGCGACCCTGGCCTCCGTTACGGCCTCGGCGAAGACATCCTGCCAGCGACCTTCCACGAGGCTCAGCTTCCCGAAGATACCGCCGTCTTGGATCATGGCGGTCGTCGCTTCCTTGTAGTCGCCGTAGATCTTGTATATCCGCACCACGCCGGAGAGCAGGAAGTACAGTTGATCGTCCGGGTCGCCCGGAGCGAAGACGGTGTCTTTAGGACCGAACTTTCGTTCTATCGTCCGAAGCCCGGCCCTCTCGAAGTCCTCCAGACCAAAGCCATCCGGCGCACTCGTCGCCGCGAAGCCTCCCGTATCGTGCCTGAGCATGTTGGCCGCCCCTCTCGTGCTTTATGTTTCCGATGCCATGAGGTTCCCACCAAGCCCCCTCACGGCCTCATCCTCTTACATCGGATGATATTAACGCAGAGTTTACCCCGCAAGCGGCGAGTCAAACTAGAGAGATTTTACATTCGATGCTGCCTGAAGCACGTCCGATGCGCGGTTCAGGCGGCTTTTCCACGCCAGTCGAGTACGATCCCGGCGCGCTTGGCGACGAAAAGCAGGTCGTCCCGAACGGCTTCTATATCCTTGTCGTAAAGGGTTACGATGCTGAAGCCGCAGTGCTTGAACGCCCACACGAACGGGGCGATGTCTCCGGTGAGGCCACTCTCGGTGGAAAGCCCCCACGGGTCAGTCATCTCGAGGCGCCGCTCGACGAGGTCGAGCGAGAAACGCCAGCCTTCATCGGTTGGAGCCTCGAAGTATCCCCGCAGGCTGCCCGAGGGGATCATGGCCTCCATCAAGTCCTGGGCGAAGAGCTTCTTGTGTGCCTCTATCCCGGCGAGGTATTCGGTATCGTCCACGAGCCGGGGCGGAGCCGGGGTGTAGATTCGCTTCCCGGTGAGCTTCACGCCCTCCGGGGCGTAGAACCCGACGAACGGAACCGGCGATCGCCAGAGGTGCTGTATCACCCCGAGCGTGAGGTTCCGCCGGCCGGCCGGCTTCCCGCCGACCGTTTCGGCATACCGTGTCGCCTTGAGCTTCATGTGACGCGGCTCCCAGGGATGCGGCTCGTCTTCCTTGCGGAGACGCCTCTTGCGCCGACTTATCTTCGGGACTTTCTCCATGCCGGTATTTTACAACCCATCTCGCCCGACCGCCTACCAATTGCCCGCCAAACGCGCGAAATATCTTTGATCCCGGATGATGGCATCATCGCCCCAGAGTGGTAGGAAACGCGAAAAAGAGGGCGGAGACCACCGGGCTCCGCCCTCTCGTACGAGGCTAATGTCGGTTTTGAACCCCGAACGCTGCTACTGACGGCTTACGAAGATCAGGTACACGAGCGTCAGGAGCGAGGTCAGTGCCGCCGCAATGTAGGTGAAGCCCGCTGCGGTCAGGACCCGCCGGGTGCCGCCCGCCTCGCCGTGCGAGAGGACACCGTAGCTCGTCAGCATCGAGTAGGCCCGGGTGGAAGCGTTGACCTCGACCGGAAGCGTAACGACCTGGAAGGCCAGCACCCCGAGGAACATCACGATAGCGACCGTGACGAGCATCGAGCCGAGCGAGGTTCCGACACCTACCATGATGGCCGCGAAGAACGCCATGAACCAGAGCTGGCTGCTGATGTTCACTATCGGGAAAAGTCCCGCCCGCAGCTTCATCGGCATGTAGCCGACCGCATCCTGAACGGCGTGTCCGGCCTCGTGAGCCGCAACGCTCACCCCGGCGATGGAGTGACCGTTGTAATTGCTCTCGGAGAGGCGGATGACCTTGGCGCCGGGGTCGTAGTGGTCGGTCA
Source organism: Rubrobacter sp. (assembly GCA_051000975.1). Taxonomy (GTDB): domain Bacteria; phylum Actinomycetota; class Rubrobacteria; order Rubrobacterales; family Rubrobacteraceae; genus Rubrobacter. The sequence goes on along the minus strand of JBPCNU010000205.1, from coordinate 6,129 downwards.
GGGTTCCGGCAACCGGCTCGACGCGCACGTTACCGAGGTTGTTGCGGTCGAGGATCATCCGGGCCGTCTGCGCCCCGGTCATCCCGCTCCGACTCATCTGCTTGGACCACTTGGAGTAAGAGCGCTTGATCCAGAACTGAGCTAGAAGCCCTATTACAAGACCTACCACCATCACTATTAAATAACCGAACAACTCTAAATCCCTCCTGCAGCATGTCGTAAATAATGCGTGTTCTCGTATTCTTTCGTATCTCTCGCGACTTTCTTTACGTCCCTATCGCCGCTTGATTCTACTACAGGTAGATACGCCACGCCCCCCGTAAAGTTTCCGGTAGACCGCCCCCCAAGCCCATTCTAATCTCCCTTTAATGTTCGGCTCATCCTGTCCGACGCGAAACCTCCGGGAGAGCAGAAAACGTCCGTCCTTTCGCCGTAATCATCGTTGGGAAAGCCGGTATGACCCGGTATCTTTCCGGGATGAAGAGTAGAGCTTACATGAGCGGCAAGTACCGGAGACGAAGAGTGGTGGCGGCGACCGTTCTTGCGGCGCTGGCGTTCTCGATGCACCACGTCGCGGGGGCCGGAGCGAACTCGGAGCCGGAACTCTACACCGTACAGCCGGGCGACACGCTCTGGAGCCTCGCTTCGGATCGGGCCTCCGTCACGGAAGACGCGAGGGTTGCGGTGGAGGAGATTCGGAACGCCAACGGGATTTCAGGGTATGAGATCCACTCGGGTCAGGTTTTGCGTCTTCCGGCCTGATGTTTCCGGCTAATCCTTTTTTCTGAATAGTTTGAAGATGCCGGTACAGAAAGCCCCGACGCTGCCGTCCTCGCTGAAGATGCGTCCCTCCACGAAGACCGTCGAACCGCCGCGCCGCGTTACCTCGGCCTCGCCACGAAGCTCCTCCGCAGCGACGAGCTGACCGACAAACTGCGTCGTCAGGGTCATCGTTACCTGCCCGACGGTCCTCTCGTCCCAGGTCGAGGAGACCGCCGCGCCCAGCAACCCGTCGAACATGTAGCTGACGATGCCGCCGTTTATGGAGTGCGGGTGTCCCCCACCGCCCCGGTGATGCTCCTCGACGTGCAGCACCATCACCGAACGACCATCCTTCGCCTCGATCAACTCGAGCCCCGGCCACTTCAGGAAATCGAGCTGGTTCCAGTCTATTCGGCTCCAGTCCCGGTCTTCCTGCGGCCCGTCGGATGCTCTATCTGCCCGCAACTCCCTGCACTCTTCTTTCAAAATAAAAGTCTCCGCGTCTCCGTATATTTTCTCGAATATATGTGCGCAGCAAATATCAACTCAGGTTAGCAAACACAACCAAGAAAAGGAGCCGGAGAGATGTTTCTCCGGCTCCTTCTGGCAAGTTTTCTACCGTTCGGGCTAGTTGTTGCTGGCGCGGCTCTCCTTGAGGTCATCCACGACGGACGGGTCGGCGAGGGTCGAGGTATCGCCGAGGTCTTGCTGACCTTCTGCGACGCCGCGCAGGATGCGGCGCATGATCTTACCGGAGCGGGTCTTCGGAAGGTCGGGGGTGAAGATTATTTCCTGCGGCCTGGCGTGGGCCCCGATTACCTTTCGGACCTGCTGATCGAGTTCCTTGATGAGGTCGTCTGAGCCTTCACGGTCGCCTTCGAGGATGACGTAGGCGACGATGGCCTGTCCTTTATCCTCGTCGTTGCGTCCGATGACGGCGGACTCTGCGACGGCCTGATGTCCGACGAGCGCGGACTCGACTTCGGCGGTGGAGATGCGGTGTCCAGAGACGTTCATCACGTCGTCGATGCGACCCGTGATCCAGTAGTAGCCATCCTCGTCGCGCCTCGCGCCGTCCCCGACGAAGTACACGTCGCCGTACTTCTCCCAGTACGTCTCGCGGTAACGCTCCGGGTCCTTGTAGAGCGTGCGGAGCATCCCCGGCCAGGGCTTCTTCACGACGAGGTTACCGGAGCCTTCGCCCTCGATTTCGTTGCCCTCTTCGTCGTAGAGTCCGACTTCGATGCCGGGGAACGGGAGGGTCGCGCTGCCGGGCTTCGTGGACGTGATGCCGGGGAGGGGGTTGATCATATGCCCGCCTGTTTCCGTCTGCCACCACGTATCCACTATCGGACAGCGGCCTCCGCCGACGTTATCGTGGTACCATTCCCACGCCCTCGGGTTTATAGGCTCCCCGACCGTTCCGAGCAGCCGAAGCGAGGAGAGGTCGTGCTTTTCGAGGTCTTCCTTCCCGCCCTTCATGAACGACCGGATGGCCGTCGGAGCGGTGTAGAAAATCGAAACCTTGTGCTTCTCTATGATGGCCCACCAGCGGTCGCTCGCCGGGTAGGCCGGAGTTCCTTCGAACTGCACAGTCGTCGCGCCGTTCGACAGCGGCCCGTAGACAAGGTAGGAGTGGCCCGTAATCCAGCCGATGTCCGCCGTGCACCAGTAGACATCGTCTTCCTTGAGATCGAAGGTCCAGCGCATCGTCGCGTTGACGTGCGTGAGGTATCCGCCCGTCGTGTGGACGATGCCCTTCGGCTTGCCCGTCGAGCCGGACGAGTAGAGGATGAAGAGCAGATCCTCCGAGTCCATCTCCTCTGCCGGACACTCAGCGTCGGCGTCTTTCATGAGCTCGTCGTAGTAGTGGTCGCGGCCCTCCTTGAACGTCACGTCGCCGCCGGTGCGCTTGACCACGACGAGGTTCTGGATGGAGGGGGCGTCTTCCAACGCCTCGTCGGCGTTGGCTTTGAGGGTCGTAGCCTTCCCGCCGCGCGGAGCCTCGTCGGCGGTTACGAGGACGGTCGCCTCACAGTCGTTGATGCGGTCGCGGAGCGCGCTCGCCGAGAAAGCCCCGAAGACGATGGAGTGCGGTGCGCCGATGCGGGCGCAGGCGAGCATCGCGACGGGGAGTTCCGGGATCATGGGCAGGTAGATGGAGACCGGCTTCCCGCGCTCCGCCCCGAGACTCTTCAGGACGTTCGAGAACTTCTGGACCTCTTCGAGAAGCTCGGAGTAGGTGTAGGTCTTGCTGTCCGAAGGCTCGTCGCCCTCCCAGACAAGAGCGGTCTTGTCACCCCGGCCCTGCTCTACCTGGTAGTCGAGGCAGTTGTAGGCGACGTTCGTTTTACCGCCGACGAACCACTCGGCCTCGGGAGCTTCCCACTTCAGGGTCGTGTCCCACTCCTTGAACCAGTGGAGTTCGCGAGCCCGGTCCGCCCAGAAGCCTTGGTAGTCTTTCTCGGCGGCTTCATAGACGGACGGGTCGCTTACGTTTGCATTCGACGCAAATTCTTTGGGGGGATCTACATTCCTCGGCTTGGCCTGTTCTTCGGTCATGCTCTCCTCCTTTATCGGTACTCGGCACTGTCTTTCCCAAAACTGCGAGTATGATGCTTTCCCATCTTACTTATATCCGTCTGCCTACGCGGTCATGCAGGCGGCACACCCCGGCACCGCCTACACGGAAGGTCACTCCAGAAGGTCTATTTCATCCGCGCTCTCCCACGGGTAGGATCACCCGCCCGGCGGTGTTGTTGATGACGCCCGCGGCCATCATGTACCAGGCGGCGAAGGCCGTCACGATACCGACGTACCCGCCAAGGACGACGGAGAGCTCAACGCCGCCGAGGTCCCCGATAGTCAGCAGGACGAAGGTAGCCAGAAGCAGCGTAAATACCGCTACCAGCCCGGTGTTGGTGCTGAAAGAGCCGACCCACATGATGGCGGTGAAGATTGTCCAGGCCAGCAACGTGAGGCCGAGAGCCGTCGCGGCAGTCTGCTCGGTTATGCCCAGTTGTCCCTCGAAAAAGACGAAGAAGGCCAGAGCGACCCAGAACATACCGTAGGAGCTAAACGCCGTCGCGCCGAAGGTATTGTTATTACGAAACTCCCAGATGCCTGCCAGAAACTGTGCGAGCCCGCCGTAGAAGAAAGCGAGCGGGACAAACACCATCAGCAGATTCTCGGAGACAAGCCCCGCGTTTACGCACGAGAGGACGAACGTGGTAAGCGCGAAACCGCCCAGACCAAGAGGTGCCGGGTCGGCTATGGGCGTCGAAGTGCCGGCCCCCGCCAGCGCACGAACCTCGCCTTTAACGATCTCACGAATCTCTTGCTTCGCGCCTGAGTTAAGATCAGTCTCAGAGATCTTCTCCCCTTCCCCCAGCTATTCATGTTGCTTTCCCCTTTATCAGCCTCACAGATTAGCAGAGAATTACCGGCTGCTAAACCTCACTTCGCTCTAAAGCTTCCGACGGGGCGGTGGAAACCCTCTCAGGCTCGTTCGATGACGATCATAAAGCCCCATAACCAAGCCCGGCAAGCCCCGAAAAGTGAAGCTCGACCGGTTGAAATCTTTGTTAAACTCGTGCTTCATGGTATCGAATGGAAGAGAAACGGGTTCCGGGCGCTCGTTCCGGTTCAAAGAGGTGCTTGGTCGTGGGGACTGGGTATATCTGCTCTCGCTGCTGATCCCGCTCGCGCTCTACAACGTCGCTCTCAAGATAGTACGAATCTCGGATCAGGTACGGCCTCCGGGGTTCGTGGGATTTGCGGACCAGCTCCGCTCGGACGTACTTTTCAGCGTCGGGTTCGCGCTGCTGTGGGTCGGGCTTTTCGCGGTCTTTCGCTCGAAGATGGTGCGTGGTGCTCTGCTCGTCGTATTCCATCTCTCGTGTCTGCTGCTGCTAGTCCTCAATACGGCCTCACACTTCTATTACACGACGACCGGTTCGACGCTCGACTACGATCTCATAATCCGCACTTTCCAGACCTTCGGAGAAGTTTCGGGGCTCATAGCGACCGAGGTAACGGCCTTTCGGATGCTCTTTATCTCGGCGGTACTGTGCTACGCGGTAGCAGGCCCGGCGATGATCACCCGGTTCGTCTCCCGCGACTGGCATCTGCCGATCTTCTCGCCCGGTGCAATCGGGGGTCGGCATCGGGCCGCTACGGCGATAGGCGGCATAACGGTGGCTTTACTGACCCTCTCCGCGCTGCCGAGCATGACGGGCGCGGCCAACACCTTCTCGCGGGAGACGGTGATGAACCTCGTGATGACCGAAGTCGCAAGCTCGCGCATAGATCAGGCCCAGATCAGCGCCGAGATACACGCCAGCGACCTGCCGACCGATACCAGCCTCGTCGAAACCCTGGAGACAAACGAGAAGAACGTCGTCATGGTCTTTCTTGAGTCCGAACGGGCGAGCGCGACGAGCCTCTACAACGGAGACCTCGACACGACCCCGGTTCTCGAAGAACTCGCCAAGGACAGCCTCGTCGCCGAGAACGCCTACGCCGTCGTACCGCACACCTCGAAGTCCATGGTCTCGGCCCACTGTGGCATCGAACCACCGCTGGATACGAACATGACCGAGTCTTCGCCGAACGGTATCCCGGCCCGCTGCCTACCGGAACTCCTCGGAGATGAAGGCTACAACAGCGTCTTCTTCCAGTCCGCGACCCAGAACTTCGAGCGTCGCCCGCAGCTAATAGAGAGCTTCGGCTACAACGAATTCTATCCGCTGGAGGCTTTGCCAAAGGAGGGTCTGGACGTGGTCAACTACTTCGGCTACGAAGACGATGTGATGCTCGGTCCCAGCGAAGACTGGCTCCGGGAGAACTCGAACGAGCCGTTCCTCGCCTCCTATCTGACGATCACGACCCACCACGACTACAACGTGCCGCCGGACTTTGAGAAGAAGCGTTACGTCGAGGACGACCTCTACAACGACTATCTGAACACCGTCGCCTACCAGGACCAGTTCCTCGGCAAGCTCATCCAGCAATACAAAGACCTCGGCCTCTACGAAGACACGGTCTTCGTGGTGATGGCCGATCACGGCGAGGGCTTCGGGGAACACAACGGTCTGATGCAGCACGACAACACGATCTACAACGAGGGGACGAAGATCCCACTCCTCATCCACGACGGCGGCGGCCAGTTTGCGGGCGGCGAGACGGTCGAGAAGCCCGTCCAGAATATCTCCGTCTTGCAGACTGTCTCCGACGTGCTCGGTTACCGCATCGAGAACGACACCTCCCGGGGCTACTCGCTCCTGCACGAGGAGGAGATCCCGGACGAACTGCGCATCAGCTGCTGTACCGAGGACCGCTGCATGTCGCTTATAGAAGGGGAGCAGA
>JBPCNU010000204.1:0-5328 GCA_051000975.1 Rubrobacter sp. | reverse complement strand
CTTTCCCAGGTGATGAAGTACGCGCTCTCCGACGAGCAGAGGGCTAGGGCCGGGGTCGCGAAGCTGTAGCCGCCTCACAGGCTGGCACCGGTAGAGATGCCTTTGAAGCCGAGCGGGCGAAGGTGGGTAAAGAGGGTGGGTAGAGCGGGAGTAAAGAAGAGCCGGGTCGGATAGCTCCCGGATATTTCGAGTAGAGGGAGTGGTCTTTGACGGAAGCTGCGGCGGGTCGGGGGGCGGAGGACGGCGGGTCTTCGCGGTTGCTCCTCTTCGTGATGATGCTCGCGCTCTTCGTCTCGGTGGTGAACCAGACGATGGTGAACGTCGCGGTCCCGCCTATCCGGGATGACTTCGGTTCGTCCGAGGCGGCGGTCGGCTGGGTGAACACGGGTTACCTGCTCGTGTTCGCGCTGTGTGTACCGATCTACGGCAGGCTCTCCGACTCTATAGACACCCGGCGGATCCTGATCTCGGGCCTCGTCGTCTTCGGGATCGGGTCTCTGGCCTGCGCCCTCGCGCCGACGCTCCCGACCCTGATCGCCGGACGCGCCCTCCAGGCCGCCGGGGCAGGGACCATCCCGGCCCTCTCCTTCGGGCTCGTCGCCCGCACCATCCCCGCCGGAAGCCGGGGACCCGCGCTCGGCCTGCTCTCCGCGACCATCGGGGCCGGGGCGGCCTTCGGCCCGGTCGTCGGGGGGTTCTTGATCGGGGTCGGCTCCTGGCACACCCTCTTCTACTTCACGCTCGCCCTCGTCGCCGTCGCGCTCGCGGGCGTCTTCCTCGTGCTGCCGAATGAAAGCTCCCCCGCCTCCGGTCGCGGCCTGGATCTCACGAGCGGCGCGCTCCTCGGCGTTTCGGTCGCGCTCGTCCTCTTCAGCGTTACCGAGGCCGGAAACGTCGGGGTTCTCTCGTGGCGCGTCGGGGCAAGCATCGCCATCTCGGTCGCCGGGCTGTACCTCTTCTTCAGGCGGATACATACCGTAGAGGAGCCGTTCGTCTCCCCGAAGCTTATCGCCAACCCGCGCTTCATAGCGGCCTGCGTCGCCGGTTTCTCCGGGCAGTTCGCCAACGTCTCCGGCCTCTTTATCCTTCCGCTCTACCTGACAGGACCACTCGATCGCTCGGAGTTCACCGTCGGCCTCGTGCTGCTCCCCGGCGCGGTCGTCGTCGCGCTGCTCTCCCCGGTCGCCGGAAGGTTGTCCGATGGAATAGGCCTCCGCCCGGTCCTGATGGCGGGTCTCATCGTCCTTTTCTCGGGGCTCGTGTTCATGTCCACGTTCGGGGTCGCAGGCTCCGTCTGGCTCGCCGCCCTCGGTATGGCCCTCCCCGGTTTCGGCTTCGCCGCCACCAACTCGACGGCCTCGAACGCGGCCTCGGCCTCGCTCACCCCCGAGACCGCCGGGGTCGGACTCGGCATCTACCAGATGTGCTTCTTTCTCGGGGCCGGGTTCGCCCCCGCGCTCTTCGGGGCCTTCCTGACCTTCCGGCGTACCCTCGACACCGACGCGCTCAACCCCTTCTACACCGGAGGCGGAGCCGCCTACAGCGACGCCTTCCTCATCGCCGGAACCGGGGCCATTATCGCCCTGATCTCAGCCGCAACCCTCTCGACTCAGAAGATCGGTGACGGCTGAGACGACCGAGAATAATGGAGCGATTCGTACGGTAACTGCGCGGCTTTCGGTGCTAGACGGAGTCGAGGGCTGGTTCTCTTCTTTTACCGGCCACGATCCCGCCGACGGCGGCGACGAGTACGCTCAGAACGACGACCGAGCCGAGGGCGAGCCGGAGGGCGGTCATCTCGGCGAGCAGCCCGATGATGGCCGGCCCCAGAAGCAGGCCGCCGTAACCGCAGGCCGAGACGAACGCTATCGCCTTCGAGGGCACCTTCGCCGTCTCACCCGCCGCGCTCAGGACGAGCGGGAAGATGGTCGAGAAGCCGAGGCCGACTATCCCGAACCCGACGAGCGCGAGGGCCGGAGAGACGCCGATCAGAGCAACGGACAGTCCGACCGCGCCGAGGGTTCCGCCGAGGCGGATCATGTTCGCCGCGCCGAGCAGGTTCGTCAGCCAGCTACCCGTCAGCCTCCCTATCGCCATCGCGAGCGAGAACAGCGCGAACCCTGCAGCCGCGATGGCCTCCGTCGTGCCGAGGCTCCTGAGGTAGACCGCGCTCCAGTCGGCCATCGCACCCTCCCCGAACAGCACCGAGAACCCGACGACGCTGAGCAGGGCGACGAGCGGCGAGGGGATCGAGAACCCCTGCTTGCCCGACGGCTCCTCCAGCAGCAGATATTCCCGAATCCTCCTCGACACCAGGCACACCTTCGCGTCCCGGAAGAGGATGCGGTAGAAGACCGCCGCGAAGACCGCCAGCGCAACGGCGGTCCCGCTCAGGTGGACCGATGCCCCGACGCCCCAGGCGGCCACCAGACCACCGATCGTCGCCGCCACGAACCCGCCCAGGCTGAGCCAGGCGTGGAAGGAGGGCATGATAGCCCGCCCGTACTCTTTCTCTATCTCCGAGGCCCGGGCGTTGAGCGCGACGTTCATCAGACCGTTCCCGGTCCCGAGGACCAGCCCCGCCAGGCACAAGGCCGCGAGGCTCGGCGCGACCCCGAGCAACGAAAGCCCCCCGCACAGCAAGCCCGAACCTGCGATCAAATTCCGCCCCGCCCCGAACTTCTCGACGAGGTAGCTGGCGACGAGCATCATCAGAATAGACCCCGACGCAACCGCGAGCAGCGCCAGGCTCAACTCCCCCGCCGAAATATCCAGCTTCGACTTGATCGCCGGTATCCTCACGAACCACGTCGCCGTCGCCATGCCGTTCACGAAGAAAAGCGCCGTAACCGCCCTCCGCACCGCGTCTATCTTTAGTTGATCCATCGCCAACCTCCTCTCTTTTGAACCCGAAACTCACACCGGAGCCTCGAATCTTCTCGTTCTTTACCGTTCTTATCGTTTTCGCTGTTTTTACTGCATCGTTACAGACTACAACGATGCAGTAAGTTATCACGTAGGATGTGAGAGTCAAAGGGGAAGGGAAAAAGAAATGCGAGAGAATTCATATTCGAGGGTAACGGTGAAGGATGTGGCGCGGGAGTTGGGGGTATCGCCCTCGACGGTATCCAACGCGTACAACAGGCCGGATCAGCTCTCCGGGAAGCTCCGTGAGCGAGTGCTGGAGACGGCGAGGCGGATGGGTTATCCGGGGCCGAACCCGCTCGGACGGAGCCTCAAGAGGCAGAGGTCGGATGCGGTCGGGGTACTCTTCGGGAACCGGCTCTCGTACGTGTTCGCGGACCCGGCGGTGATGCAGTTTCTCGAGGGTGTATCCGAGGCGGCCGAGGAAGCCGGGCTCGGGCTGGTGATGCTACCGGGCGTCTCGCCCGCCGGGGGAGATCCGGCGATGGTCAGGAGCGCGGCCATAGACGGGATATTGATCCACAGCATGGCCTCGGATGACCCGCTCGTGGACGCCGCGCTGGAGCGCCGGCTGCCCGCCGTCATCGTGGATCAACCCACCGTTCAGGGCGTTCCATCGGTCAACGTGGACGACGTGGGCGCGGGAAGGACGGCGGCGGAGCATCTGCTGGAACTCGGACACCGGAGGCTCGGGGTCATCTCGTCGCGGCTCGCGCTGGATGCCAGGAGCGGCCTTGCGGATGAGGTCCGTCAGAGCAAGGCAACCGTGCGTCCGAGTTTGGAGAGGCTCGAAGGATTCGCCGACGCGGCGCGGGAGGGCGGGCTCTTCTGGGGTGACGTCCCGGTGTACGAGTGTTCGGAGAGCACCCTGGATCAGGGCAAGGTCGCGGCGATCACCCTGCTGTCCATGAGGCAGCCTCCGACCGCGATTCTCGCGCTCGGGGATCAACTTGCTTTCGGCGCGATGGAGGCCGCCGAAGACCTCGGCCTCTCCCTCCCCGACGACCTCTCCATAATCGGCTTCGACGACGTTCCGGCGGCGGAGCTGACATCGCCCTCGTTGACCACCCTGCACCAGCCCCACACCGAGAAAGGTCTCATGGCTGGGCGAAGGCTGATCTCCCAACTCCGGGGAGATAGCGGCGGGGGCCAGGAAGACTTGCTACTTCCGACCCGCCTCATCATCCGGGACTCGACCACGAAGGCTCCTCCGTCGTGAGTGCTTCGGACGAGCCGCGAAACGAAGTCGTGACCCGCAGGGGAGCGGGCCACGAATAATGCTGCTTGAAACTTTGATCGGGTTCGTTACTTGCCGAGGAAGTCGAGGAGGGCGCGGTTGAACTCTTCGGCGTGGGTCGCGTTGAACCCGTGCGGAGCGCCTTCCACGAGGACCAGTTCGCTGCCCTCTATGCCCTTCGTAGCCTCGTGCGAACGCTTGCCGCTCACCTCGAACGGAACGATGCCGTCCGAGTCGCCGTGAATGACGAGCGTCGGGACCGTGATCTTCGAGAGGTCGTCGCGGAAGTCCGTGCGTCCGAACGCCCCGATGCAGTCGAGCGTCCCCTTTGGCGAGGCGAAAGCCGCGATCTGCTTCGCGTATAGCCGCTGATCCTCGCTGATGAGGTCGCTCTTCTCCCCGGCGGTGAAGAAGTTGGTGGTGAAGTCTTCCATAAACGCCAGGCGGTCGCTCTTGACACCCTGCTCGAACTGCTCGATGGTCGCGTCGTCGAGACCACCATCAGGGTTGTCGTCGCTCTGGTACAGGTACGGCGGCACGGCGGCGGCCAGCACGGCACCGGTTACGCGCTCGGTACCGTAACGGCTGATGTAGCGGACGACCTCGCCGCCGCCCATCGAGAACCCGACCAGAACCGCATCCCGCACGTCGAGGTGGTTCAGGAGAACGTCCAGGTCAGCGGCGAAGGTATCGTAGTCGTAGCCGCCCCACGGCTGCGAAGAATCCCCGAAACCACGCCTGTCATAGGTGATGACCCGGTGACCGGCCTCGACGAGCGCGGGAACCTGAGCCTCCCACGACCGACCCGAAAGCGGCCAGCCGTGAATCAAAACTATTGGCCTGCCGGAGCCGTAATCCTCGTAGTAGAGATCTACCGGCGTACCGTTGTCATTGCCTACCGTTACGAAAGCCATGCTCGTGCCTCGTTTCCTAGCTTACTTTACAGGTGTATCCGAGTGCGCGATGGCATCCTGATTAGTTTCATACCGTATTTCGTATATTGCAAAACATCCGGAACGAACACATGGAACGAAACATGTGAAGCTTCGCGCTGCCCGGCTGGGCGGGGTGGTTTGACTGGCGATCTGTCGGGGTAACGCAAAGTAGGCTCCAAAGTGGCAGCCAAGAGACAGCCGAGAGCCGAACGAAGACACACGCGATACACG
>JBPCNU010000203.1:0-13365 GCA_051000975.1 Rubrobacter sp. | reverse complement strand
TCTTGATGGTCTCCGAGAACGTCGGGCCCCTGCGGGAGTTCCCCTGCAAATAAAGCGGCGCGCCCATGTGGACGAACGGCAGCGGGATGAACTCTGTGAAGCCACCCGTCTCGGCCTGAAGATCGCGCAGGACGAGCAGATGCCGCGCCCAGTTTACGGGTCGGTCCACGTGGCCGAACATTATGGTCGTCGTTGACTGCAACCCGATGGCGTGAGCGGCGCGCATCACCTCGACCCATTCCTCGGTGTTCACCTTGTCGGGGCAGATGATGGCCCGCACCTCGTCGTCCAGAACCTCCGCCGCCGTGCCGGGCAGCGTCGAAAGCCCCGCGTCCTTCAACTCCAGCAGGAAGTCCTCGATGGAGATGCCGAGCGTCTTCGCCCCCTGTGACACCTCAAGAGGTGTGAAGGCGTGGACGTGCATCCCCGGCACTTCCTCCTTGACCGCCCGCAGGTACTGGAGGTAATTCTTGCCCGTGAACGAGCCGTGAATGCCGCCGACCATCGTGACCTCGGAGGCTCCCTTGTCCCACGCTTCTCTGGCGCGCCTCGCAACCTCCGACGTATCGAGCAGGTACGGGTCGCCGCGCAGGTTCGGCGACTTCGGCCCCTTCGAGAACGCACAGAACTTGCACCGGAAGTAGCACAGGTTCGTGTAGTTGATGTTCCGGTTAACGACGTAGGTGACCTCGTCGCCGTTCACCTCCCGGCGCAGTTCGTCCGCAACGCGACATAGTTCCGCCATCTCCGTCCCGCGCGCCGTGAACAGGAGTTCTATGTCGTCGAGTTCGAGGTCTTGCTCCCCGGCCTTCGCCAGAGCTTTCGTGAACTCCGAGCGCATCTTCGAGGGGCGACCACCGCGAGCTTCCACGACCTCTTCTTCGGGGACATGATCGGCGGTGCCCGGCGACCAGTCGTTGGCCCGCGCGAACCCCTCGGAGTCCATGTCCGCCTTGACCTTCGGCTGGAGCTTCTCGTCTACCCAGCGTTCCACGTCCAGCGCATAGGCCGGGTGCAGGGCGAGCCGCTGGAGGAGCAGGTACCCCTTCGCCTCGGTGGCTTCCTTCAGGGTGTCGAGGTGGGGCCAGGGGCGTTCGGGGTTGACGTGATCCGGGGTGACGGGGCTTACACCGCCCCAGTCGTTGATCCCGGCATTTATGTAGCGCGTGTACGAGGTCTCGCCGACGACCTCTCCATCCCCGGCGAGGTTCGGCGGGGCCTGAACGGTCATCTCCGGCGGAAGGAGCAGCCGCGCAAGCGCGATGGTGGCCAGCATCTCACCCTCGGACGGTTCCGGGGAATCTTCCATGCGCGTCCCCGGCTTCGCCCGGAAGTTCTGGACGATGCACTCCTGTACGTGGCCGTACCGCGAGTTTGTGTCCCGGATTGCGAGGAGCGTATCCACCCGCTCCTCTAAGGTCTCCCCGATGCCGATAAGGATGCCCGTCGTGAACGGCACACTGAGCTTCCCGGCGTTCTCCAAAGTTTCGAGCCGCTTTTCGGGGTTCTTGTCCGGCGAGGCCCAGTGGGCAAGGTCGCGCCCGAGCAGCCGCCCCGAGACTTCTTCCATCATGATCCCCTGCGACACCGAAACTCCCCGCAGCAGCTTCAGGTCGTTGTGCGAGAGGACGCCGGGGTTAGCGTGCGGCATAAGCCCCGTCTCCTCGAAGACGAGTTTGGAGCAGTGCGCGAGGTACTCGATGGTCGTTGCGAAGCCGAGTTCTCCTAGCTCTTCCCTAGCCTCCGGGTAGCGTTTTTCGGGCTTGTCGCCGAGGGTGAAGAGGGCTTCCTTGCACCCTGCGTCAGCCCCGGTGCGGGCGACGCTGAGCACTTCGTCCGGCGTGAGGTAGGCGCGTTCGCCGGGGCGTGGCCCGTGGGCAAAGGTGCAGTAGCCGCAGTTGTCGCGGCAGAGTTTGGTGAGCGGGATGAAGACCTTGCGCGAGTACGTGATGCGCGGCCCGAAGGCCTCGTCTCGTATCCTCGATGCCGCCGCCATCGCCGGGAGGGGGTCACGGGTCGCGTACCTCGCCAGTTCATACGCTTCATCGCGTCCGAGGCCGCCGAATGTTACAAGCTCTTCGGCTTTTGAGATCAGTGTCGCATATTCTCCAGGGTAATGACCGTCTAGGTTGGTATCCATCCCGCCAGTATAACCCCCGATTTCAGGTGTATCGTCGCCGCTGCGACTCCCGAAAGCAAATCCGACCAAATTTGTCGGAGATGGAATTTTTACGTTACAATATCGCCTCGTGTAATTGCTTAACAGTTGTAGAAACTTCGATCGGAGGACTGAGAGTATGACCGAGCAAGCGATACAGGAGAAGGGTTACGCCCATCCGGATTATCTGGTCAGCACCGACTGGGTAGCCGAGCACTTGAACGATGATTCCATTCGCATCGCGGAGTCCGACGAGGACGTGCTGCTCTACGAGACGGGCCACGTCCCGAACTCCGTCAAGCTCGACTGGGTGGAGGACTTGAACGACCCGCTCGTGCGCGACTATCTCGACCCGGAGCAGTTCGCGAAGCTCATGAGCGAGAAGGGCATCACCCCTGAGACGACGGTCGTGTTCTACGGCGACCGGAACAACTGGTGGGCGACCTACGCGCTGTGGGTCTTCCAGCTCTTCGGCCACGACAAGGTCAAGGTCATGGACGGCGGCAGGACCAAGTGGGAGGCCGAGGGTCGTGAGATGACGACCGACGTGCCGAGCCTCGAGGCGACCGACTATCCGGTTCCGAGCCGCGACGACACGAAGATAAGGGCCTTCAAGGAGGATGTGGAGAAGCACCTCGACAAAGTCGGCCATGGCGGCTCCATGATCGACGTCCGTTCGCCGGGTGAGTACTCGGGTGAGCTTCTGCACATGCCGGATTACCCGCAGGAGGGCGCGCTACGCGGCGGCCACATCCCCGGCGCGGCGAACGTACCGTGGGCGCAGGCCGTTCGTGAGGACGGAACCTTCAAGAGCGCCGACGAGCTCAAGGAACTCTACGAAGGTAACGCCGGGCTGAAGAGCGACGACGACGTGATCGCCTACTGCCGCATCGGTGAGCGTTCGAGCCACACCTGGTTCGTCCTCAAGTACCTCCTCGGCTACGAAAACGTCCGCAACTACGACGGTTCGTGGACCGAGTGGGGCAACGCCGTGCGGGCCCCGATAGAGCGGTAAGACGGTAAGCGGTAGCGATTTCGGGGTTGGGGAGTCAATGGGCTCCTCACTCCCCGGTTTTTCAGATAGTTCAGACAGGAGATTACGTTTTGGACCGTAGCGAGCGTGTAGCGAAGCTCGTGGACCACGCGAAGAACCCCCGGTTTTCCGGTTCTCTCGCCGACGCCGACGTGAAGATGCCGGGTGGCAGCCCCGAATGCGGCGGCTCCGTGACCGTCTACCTCAAGGGCGACGGGGAGAACCCCGAGAACATCCTGGGCCTCAGCTTCGAAGGACAGGGAGATACCATAAGCATGGGCGCGACGAGCCTCATCATGGACATAGTCCACGAAGAGGGGATGACGATGGAGGAGATCCTCGCCCTCGACTACGAGCAGTTCGTGGGCGGCATCGGCCGGGATATAGTCGGGAGCCGCACCCGCAACGCCACGATGGGTCTCTCGACCGTGAAGAGCGCCATCAGGAAATACCGTCGAGACCGCCTCACCGGGCGCGGAACCCCGCAGTCCGAGGCCGTCTAGCACACCCGAAGACCAAGGCTATACACCGACGCCGATCCCGAAACCGGGATCGGCGTTCTCTTTTCTCAGACACTGCCTTTTCCGCTAGACTAGCCGGATGAACGAAGACACGAACACAGACAGGAAACCGCTCTGGAGCGGACGGTTCGGAGCGACTCCCGCCGAGGCTTTCGAGCTTATAAACGCTTCTATCCCCTTCGACGTGCGCCTCGCGCCGTTAGATATAAGAGGCTCCATCGCTCACGCGGTGATGCTCGGGGAGCGCGGCGTCGTATCTCCCGATGAATCGCGGGAACTCGTGCGCGGCCTCGAGACCGTTCTGTCCGAGGTCGAGGCCGGGGAGTTCCGCTGGTCCATCTCGGATGAGGACGTGCACACGGCGGTGGAGCGGCGGCTCCGAGAGCACGTCGGGGGTGTTGCCGCGAAGTTGCATACGGGACGGAGTCGCAACGATCAGGTCGCGCTGGACCTCTATCTCTTCTGCCGGGATGCGGCGAAAGAGGTGATGGCTGCGATCACCGACGCGATGCAAGCCTTCGTGGACGTAGCCGAAGCGAACCGGGAGGCGATCATCCCCGGCTACACTCACCTGCAAAGGGCGCAGCCGCTCTTGCTCGCCCACCACCTGCTCGCTCACTTCGAGGCCCTCCGGCGAGACCTCCGGCGTTTCGCGGCGGCCCGCGATGCGGCGAACGTCTCGCCGCTCGGGGCGGCGGCGCTCGGCGGAACGCCACACCCGACCGACCCGGTCCGAACGGCGGAACTCCTCGGGATGGAGCCGCTCGTGAACTCGCTCGATGCGGTCTCCGAACGCGACTTCGCCCTCGATTTGCTCTATGCCTGCTCCGTGCTCGGCGTTCATCTCTCGCGCATCGGTGAGGAGTGGGTGCTGTGGACGAGCGCGGAGTTCGCCTTCGCGACGCTCGACGATTCCTTCTCCTCCGGTTCATCCATCATGCCGCAGAAGAAGAACCCGGACGCCTACGAGCTGATGCGCGGGAAATCCGGTCGGCTCATCGGCAACCTGAACGCTCTTCTCATAACCCTGAAGGGGCTCCCGCCCGGCTATTCGAAGGACCTGCAGGAGGACAAGGAACCGGTCTTCGACTCTGTGGATGCGGTGCTTGCGATGCTTAGCGTACTGCCCGAGATGCTCCGCACGACGACCTTCCACCCGCAGACGATGCGCTCCGCCGCCGGTGGTTTCGCCCTCGCAACGGAACTGGCCGATTACCTCGCGATGAACGGCGTCGCCTTCCGCGAAGCCCACCATGCCGTCGGGGCGCTAGTAAGGCGGTGCGAGGAACTCGGCGTCGAACTTGAAGAGCTGCCGGACGAGGAGCTGGCCGCGGCTCACTCGAAGCTCTCCGGCTTTCCGCGAGAACTTCTCACCCCCGAAGGGAGCGTGGCGAACAAGAAGAGCCTCGGCTCCACATCGTACGACTCGGTCGAGCGGCAGCTCGCGGCCGCGCGAGGGTTTCTCGGAGGTTCTTGACGTACGGACAGTACAGATAGTACGGACAGGGTAGATAGGGTAGCGGAAAAGATTCTCTGAAACGTATTTCTCAGCCCTCCGGGGCGCATAATTCTCCTTGACGGGCTGACGCATGTGGCGGGCTCCGCTCTGATGTGGAGCGCCGTGTGCGTCGGAGTAGACAAGAGAACGGGGGAAGTATGGAGAGCAAGCTATCTCGCAGGAAGTTCCTGTACATGACGACCGGGACTGCGGCCGGAGCGGTAGGCGCGGGCATCGTAGGTGGTCCTGCTCGGGCGCAGGAGAAAGTGGAGGGAGGTTCCGAGGGCGGCTCTTCGGGTGGTCTGCAGCAGATCAGCCAGAACAGCGGTCCGGTCTTCGGAACGAGCTTCGTAAGCCCGGCGGTGGAACTATTCGGGGACATCTTTATCGGTGAACGGTGCTTCGTGGCGGGGAACACCATCCTCCGGGCCGCGCCGACGCTGCGCCTGGAAATAGGCGATGAAACGAACGCTCAGGACAACGTCGTGGCGCGGGCTCTGGACGAGAACTCGACGGTCGGGAGCCGGGTCAGCCTCGCGCACCACGCCATCGTGCGGGACTCCGAGGTCGGGGACTTCGCCTTCGTTGGTTTCTGGGCCGTTATAGAGGATGCGGTCGTCGGGGAAGGGTGTCTCATCATGGCGCGGGGGCGGGTGCGGGGTGTAACGCTGGCGCCGAACCGGGTCGTGGGTCCGGGTGTGATCGTCGAGGATCAGGCCACCGCCGACGCACTGCCGACGATCGACGAGATGGGTGAGGAGTTCAAGCTCGAAGTCCTCGAAGTCAACGCCGAGTTTGCCGAGAGCTACATCGAACTCTACGAAGAGGAGGGTTATCAGGCCGTGATCGGGGCCGGCGCCGAGCCTCTGACCTCTTTCAACCCGGAGCGGGTCGAGCCGCAGGTGGCGAGCGACGTGGAACTCGGGGAGTTCGTCAGGATCGTGGGCGACGTGAGGATCGGCTCCGGATCCCGGATCAGGCAACGGACCTCCGTCCGGGCCGACGAAGGGGCGCCGATCATCATAGGCCCGAACGCCGATATCCGAAATCGCGTTACCTTCCACGCCTTGAAGGACACGAGCCTCGTAGTCGGGGATAACCTCTTCGCCGACGACGACGCGGTTCTGCATGGCCCGCTCAAGGCCGGAAGCAACATCTCCGTCGGCAACGAATCCGTCCTCTTCCGGGCACGAGTCGAGGATGATGTAACCATCGGCGACCGGGCCGTCGTGCAGGGGTCGGCCTCGGAAGACGGGACGCTGGAGCTCGTTATACCGTCCGGGACCGTGATACCGGACGGGGCGGTAGTCACCGACGCCGAGACGCTCGCGCAGTACACGGGGAGGATCACCGAGATCCCCGACACCGGCGGCGTGAGCCTCAGGGATATCATCCCCGGACTCTAGACTCTGAGCCGGAAAACGAATAAAGAAGCTCCGAGTCGGCAGGAATCCCGGAGCTTCTCCGTGCGCGGCGAAAGGCTTGCGGGCATAATCTCTCCTGTGAGCGTCCGAGGCGTCCGAGGGGAGTACGAGTGAAGATAGTGCAGATGAGTGATATTCACGTAGGGTCGGCGGTGTTCGACGGGAAGCTGCTCGACGTGGCCATCGAGGAGACGAACGCTCTCGGGCCGGATCTCGTCGCCATCGCGGGGGATCTCTCGATGGAGGGTTTCAGGTGGGAGTTCGAGGAGGCGAAGCGGTACCTGGACAAGATCGAATGCCCCAACGTCGTCGTCGGGATGGGCAACCACGACGCGAAGAGCGTCGGCTTCAGACACTTCGAGGATTTCTTCGGGATGCGCTCGAAATCCGTTACCTGCGAAGTCCCGGAGGGCCTCGCGAAGGTCGTCTCCGTCGACTCGACCAAGCCCGACCTCGACGAAGGGGAGATAGGGCGCGAGTACTACGCCTGGATCGACTCCGAATTCCGCGACTGGGACCGGGGGCCGAAGATCCTCATAGTCCACCATCATATCCTCGCCGTGCCGGGGACGGGCCGCGACGTGAATATCCTGCTCGACGCGGGCGACGTTATGGCGATGCTCCGTGAGTTGAAGGTGGACCTCGTTCTCTCCGGCCACCGTCATGTGCCCTACGTCTGGAGCATCTCTGGGGTTCGGGTGGTTCACTCCGGCACGGTGTCGAGCTACCGGGTGCGCGGTTCGATGCCGCCGTCCTACAACGTCATCGAGTTCGACGAGACCTCGGTGAGGATCACGCTGAAAGAGCCGGGCAAGGGCGAGGAGCCGCTCGCCGAGTTCTCCCGCCATCCCGTAACGACCAGTAAATTCCACCCCGCCCTCGACCGCTACGTCCGCTACGAAAAGTTGCCCTTCTAGCGGAAACGGGAAGAAACTCTGCATATCCTCTTGACCTTACGTCCCGGCGCGAAGCTCGCACTCCGTTCGCAGAAGTCAACGAAGGTCAGGTGGGGCTTTATGTTTTATCGAGCTACTCAGCCGGGTCGGTTGTTTGCAGGAGCAAGTCCTCGGCTTCGTTGGCGAAGATGTGGAGGCCGAGCCTTTCGCTGATCTCCCGGCACACCCTCACCCCGCGCACGCTGTTTCCGTAGCTGTCTAGGCCGGGGGAGAAGACCCCGAGGCCGAGCTTGCCCGGTATGACGGCGAGGATACCGCCGCTGACGCCGCTCTTGGCGGGTAGCCCGACTTCGTAGGCCCATTGCCCGGCGGCGTCGTACATGCCGCAGGTGTGCATCACGCTCAGAACGTCGCGGACGTACCGCCGGTCGAGGGCGCGTTCTCCGGTTTTCGGGTTGACGCCGCCGTTCGCGAGCGTCGCGGCCATCAGCGAGAGTTCGTCTGCGGTAACGTGAACCGAACACTGTCTTCCGTAGAGGGTGAGGTTCTCCTCGATGTTGTCCGAGATCATGCCAAAACTCCGCATCAGATACGATATGGCCCGGTTCCTGTCCGTAGACTGTGCGTCGGGGTCGAGGATGCTCTCGTCTATCGTAAGCTCCGGGTTTCCGGCGTAGATCCTGAGTTTTTCAAGGATTCTCTCTAGTTGCTCGTCGCTGTCTCTTCCGGCTACGAGGTCGGTGGTTACGAGCGCTCCGGCGTTTACCATCGGGTTGTGGGGGCGGTTCCTGCGTTCGTCGAAGGTGATGGAGTTGAACGCGTCCCCGCTCGGCTCCACCCCGACCCTTTCGAGGACTTTCTCCCGACCGTTGTCCTCCAAGGCGAGCCCGTAGGCGAAGATCTTGGAGATGGACTGCAGCGGGAAGGTGAAGTCCGAGTCGCCGGCGTGATAGAACTCGCCGGCGTCTATGGCACAGAGGCTGACCGCGAACAACTCCCTTCGCTCTTTCATCTCCGGCGGGTAGTACCTGACCACCTCGCCTTCGGGTTCTCCGCGGTGCCTCCGGTAGAGGGCTTCGAGGCGTGAGTTTATCTGGTCGTGTATCTCCTGCGTTGGCAAAGATGACTCCTGGGTTCGAGGTCTGGCGGATCGTTCTTCAAATACTTCCCGGAGTTTGCCAGAGATCGAGTGAAAAGGCCCGACCCGCAGGTGCTGCAAGGCGCTACAGGTACTCGAAGCCCTCTGGCTGGCCCGTCTTCTCGAAGGCGCGGCGCAGGAGTTCGCGGCCTTCCTCGCGCTCTTCGTCGGAGCGAGTCTTCGACAGGACGACGTGGACGGATTCCTCGATGGATTCGTCCTCGAACTTCATGTTCGGCAGGGTGATGACTATCTCGCGGATCTGACGAAAGATAAAGTCCGGCTCCCCGGCGTACACCCAGGCCTTGCGGCTCAGAACCCACGCCCAGCCCTTCATGCGGACGGTGTTCTCGATGTCTTCGTCCTCCAGGTGGCGCATCTCCATCCGCATCCGGCCCTCGGTGAGTACTTCGGGTTTGATCCTCACCTCTACTATCTTCTTCTCGTTCTCTGTCATGCGGATCAGTTTAGCAAGCGAAGGACTCGGAGCATGAAAAAGGAGGATCCGAAGATCCTCCCGCAAAAAGTGCCGCTCTTGTAGTGCTACGTGCCAGATAGCTACCGTGCTAGACGATACCCGCCTCTTCGAGGTGGCCGCGGGCGACATCCTCGTAGCTCTCCTGCTCGAGGTCGACCGCGCCGTTGAGTTCGCGCATGATATCCGCGTCGAGGCTGGCGGAGACTTCGTTGAGGATCTCCTCGGCGTCCGGGTTAGCGTCGAGGAGTTCCTGCGTCACGACCGGGGCCGGGTAGTAGAACGGCCAGATGGCCTCCGGGTCTTCGATGACCGTGAGCTGGTCCGAGGCGAGCTGACCGTCGGTGGTGAACCCGATGGCTACGTCGGCCTCACCTTCAGCGAGTGCCTGGTAGCGGATGCCGAGGTCGTTGACTATGCGGGTGTCCTGGAACTGGAAGCCGTCGTCGTAGCTCTCCTGCATGTTCGGGAACCCGTCCGAGCGATTCTGGAACTCGGAGTAAGACGAGAAGACGAGCTGATCTGAGTTGTCCGCGAGGTCCTGGAGGTTCTCGATGCCAAGCTCTTCGGCCTGTTCCGTCCGCATCGCGATGCCGTAGTTGTTGTTGAACGGCGCCGGCTCTAACATCTGCATCGGCGTGTCCTCGCGGTTTGCGTAGAACTCCTGCACGATCTCGGTCGTTTCTTCCGGCGTCTCCGGCGCGTCGTCCGGGTTTTCTTCGAGGATGGCGATAAAGGCCGTACCCGTGTACTCGGGGTACACATCTATCGTGCCGTCCTGCATGGAGCGGTCCATGACCTGTTCGCTCCCGAGGTCGAGGTTGCGCTCGACGTTGTAGTCCGCCGCCTCGAACGCCTGAGCGTACATCTCGCCGAGGAGGATCTGCTCCGTGAACTGCTTCGAGCCGACCGAGACCGTCGGAGCGTCGGCACTGCCGCCTCCACCGCCACCGCCGCCACAGGCCGCCACCACCGAGACCATAGCCGCCGCCCCGAGGACCGTTACCGCCCTTATCACTACGTTCTTGCTCTTCACCGAAGTATTCTCCTTTTCCTTTGATTCACTTGATCCAATTGGTTCACTTGGTCTACTCGCTTGCTTTTCTTCTCTGCCTCTACCTACCTCTTCCCCCGCGCTCTTTTCTGGGCTATCTTCAGGCCCTTCGGCGTGAAGGCTCGTTCCGCACCGCCGAAGATAAGCTCTGCCCCGATCGCTAGTACCGCGACCGAGAGTGCGCCTGCAAGGGCGATCTCCGTGCTGCCGCGCTGGTAGCCCTCGACGATGTAGTCGCCGAGGCCGCCACCCCCGATAAACGTCGCGAGTGTGACGCTTGCGACCACCTGAACGGCGGAGGTGCGGATGCCGGCAAAGATGATCGGGGCCGCAATCGGAACCTGCACGCCGGTCAGGATCTGCCGCCCCGAAAGCCCCACGCCCTTCGCCGCGTCTATCACCTGTGGGCTGACCTGCCTGAGCCCGACGATGGCATTTATGAGGACCGGGCTTATCGCGATCAGGGTCAGGGCGACGAGCGCGTTGTCGAAGCCGAGGCCGAAGATCGGGATCATGAGCACCAGTATCGCGAGCGACGGGACCGCTCGTCCGAGGTTGCCGATGTTGATCGCCAGGTTCGATGCCGTGTCCGAGCGGTTTACGAGCACCGCCACCGGAACCGCGATCAAGATCCCCAGCACCACCGAAAGCACCGAGAGCTGGATGTGAACGATAAAGTTGCTTACGAAGTCGTCGCGCTGAAGTACGCTGAGAAACTCCTCCATCCTAGATCCTCCTCGCCCGCTTCGTCCAGGGGCTCAACGCTCGCTCCAGCACCACAAAGAACCTGTCCGAGACGATCGCCAGCAGCGTCGCAAGCACCGCCCCCGTTACGTAGAGCGTCGGGAACTGTCGGCTGACCCCGTCGAAGATGAGGTCGCCGAGACCCCCGGCCCCGATGTACGCCCCGATGACCGCGATACCGATGACCGTCACTATGGCTATCCGCATCCCGGCGATGATGACCGGAAGGGCGAGCGGAAGCTCTACGTTCCAGAGGATCTGCCAGTTCGTCAGGCCCATCCCTCGCGCTGCATCCACCGTCTCGACCGGTACCGAATCCAGCCCGGTTACGACGTTCCTTATCAGGATCAAAAGCGAATACGCAACTAGCGCGATGATGGCGGGCGCGGTCCCGACCCGCATCCCGAAGACGAAGAGCAAAATGGTGAAGAGCGAGAAGCTCGGGATCGTGTACAGAAAGCCCGTTACGATGGTCAGCGGTGCGTAGAGCGGCCTGTAACGCGCCGCAAGTACCCCGAGCGGGAGCGAGATAGCGATGGCTATAGCCAGCGAGATGAAGCATAGAACTACATGCTCGATGAAGGAGGGCAGTACCTCATCCACGAAGTTCTCTCCCAGCCAACCCCAGTCGATGAACGCCCGCTCCTCGTCCGAGACGTAGAAGTCCTGGAGCATAACGTACCCGAGGTTCAAGGCAGCAGTCGGAGGGTCGTCACCCACGGGAGCGTTATCCACGCGAGTCTCCGTTCGAGGAGTCGTCCTGGAGCGGAACCTCGGCCCCGTGGGAGATCTTCCGTATCGTGTCGAGCGTCAGCGTACCCTTCGACGAGCCACCGTTGTTCTCCGTTACGACGATCCCGCGATCGGTCCCCGCGCCGATGATCTCCGAGAGAGCATCCCGAAGCGTCCAGCCCTCGCCGATTCGCGGCAGGCCCTCGGAGTTGGAGCTGCCGTTCGCCGGTTCGAGCTTCATGTCCCCGACCCGCGTGAGGGAGAGCCGCTTCAGGACCCGGTCGCCACCCACGAACGACTGCACGAACTCGCTCGCCGGGTTGACGAGGATGTTCTCCGGCGTATCGTACTGGGCCAGAACCCCGCCTTCTTTCAAGATGGCGATGCGATCGCCCATCTTTATCGCCTCGTCGATGTCGTGGGTGACGAAGACGATGGTCTTCTTGATGTCTTTCTGGATGTGCAGGAACTCGTTCTGCAAACGGTCGCGGGTAATCGGGTCGACCGCCCCGAATGGCTCGTCCATCAGCATTATCGGCGGGTCCGCCGCGAGCGCCCGGGCGACCCCGACGCGCTGCTGCTGGCCGCCGGAGAGCTCCGCCGGGTAGCGGCTCCGGTACTCCTCCGGGTCTAGCCCGACGAGACCGAGCAGGGTGTCCGTCCGCTCGGAGGTCCGGTCCTTCTCCCAGTTGAGGAGGCCCGGCACCGTCCCGATGTTCTCGGCTATCGTGCGGTGGGGGAAGAGGCCTATCTGCTGGATAGCGTAGCCGATCTTCCGCCTGAGCTGCGTGCCGCTCATAGAGGTGTTCGACTGACCGTCGATCAGTATCTCGCCGCTCGACGGTTCGATGAGGCGGTTTACCATCCGCATCGTCGTCGTCTTGCCACACCCGCTCGGACCGACGAAGACGCATATCTCGCCGTCTTCGATCTCGAACGTCAGGTCGTCAACCACCGGGCTCGTCGCGCCGGGGTAGGTCTTGCTAACTTCTTTAAACTCGATCATTACATCTCCTGTGCGCCCAAGGATACCAGGGACTGTAGAGACTTCGGATGCCTCGCATCGTGTACAGGTCTTCTCTCAACGGGGTCACAACTCCTCTGGGATACTCCGAAAACAATTCCATGCAGTATACGTGATGCTTCTCTCCTCTTCCTTCTCTACAAAAGCTGGACGTGCGTTATAGAGTAAGAGGCTGCGCGGATAGGGAGACGATGTGCTTACGCGGAAGGCGGGCGCGGGATGCTCGATCATTCGGAGAGTTACCAAGCTTCCTGAACGACAAGGAGCTTCTCCCGGGCCCGCACTCAAACCTTACCTCATCGAGTCCATCTGGGAACAATTCAGCGCCTGGCTGCCCGAAAGAGAGGTGAACCATCCGTTGGGTTCTCACCGGGCCCGCATCCCCGACCGGGTGGTCTTCGGCAAGTTGGTTGAGATCCTCGTGTTCGGCGGCGCCTACCGGAAGATCGCCGACGAGGAGGAGGGGTGCTCGGCCACCACGCTCAGGGACCGTAGAGACGAGTGGATAGCGTGCGCTGCGGAGGATAGGCGCTGCGGAGGATGGCGCTTGCGGCCTACGATCGGCTCATTGGTCTCTGGAGTTGGCTGACGTGGCGGTGGACGGCTGCATCACCAAAAAGCCCCCTGTGGTGCAGAGAAGGCCGGGAGAAGCCCGGTGGATAGGGGAA
>JBPCNU010000202.1:0-3777 GCA_051000975.1 Rubrobacter sp. | reverse complement strand
ATCTTCTCCGAAGCGATACCGTACCCTACTCTCAGCCCGGCCAGACCGTGCGCTTTGCTGAAGGTGCGGGCGACGAGCACATTCTCGTTCTCGAGAGCCAGAACGTGAGAGCCGCGGTACTCCGGGTCGCTGACGAACTCCACGTAAGCCTCGTCTACGAGCAGAACCACGTCGTCTGGCAGGGCCTCGACGAACTTATGCATCTGTTCGAGCCTCAGGTAAGTGCCGCTCGGGTTGTTCGGGTTGCAGAGGATGACGGCCCGTGTCTCGTCCGTCACGGCTGAGAGCAGAGCCTCGGTGTCGAGCTCGCTGGCTTCGGTGAGGGGAACTTGCCGGACCTTCATGCCGAGAATGGCGCACATCGCCGGGTAGAGGCTGAACGACGGCCAGGGGAAGACGACCTCGCCGCCCGCGGGCAACAGTTGGAGCACGTTGAAGAGAACCTCGCTGGATCCGTTTCCGACGAGCACGTTCGAGGTTTCGGTGCCGGGGTTGTCGTCGGCTATGACCTGCCTGAGACGCGAGACGTGGCTGTCCGGGTAGCGGTTCGCCCGGGAGATGACCTCCACCAGAGCCGCCTCGGCCTCCGGGAGCGGCCCGAAGGCCAGTTCGTTGGAGGTGAGCTTGGCGTAGCGGTCGTCGTCCTTGCCCTCCGCCGCCATCCGCCAGGTCTTCGGCGGGACGTAGGGTTTGAGAGGGTCTAATTCTGCTCTGAACACGATGTCTCCGATGTCTCCTGTAGGTTTCTTACTCGCTGGTGCTGGATCACAGTGCCGGATCACAGCCCCAGCGTCACAGCCTATTGTGCCGCGCCGGGGGATGCAAATTCTTGGCCTCCGACTCTGGCGCACCTTCCTCGAACCCCCTCGGATTTTCGGGAAGCCACGAGGGTTTGCTAGAATCATCTCCTATGGCTTTGCTTTTTATGGAGGAACCGGACACATCTTTGCTTTCCGCCGGGGTGTTCCACCAGGTTATTACGTGCATCTCCATCCGTAGCGCAGGCTCGCCGGAGGCGGAGGTGAGGTGTCCGTGAAGCCCGTCGAGCGCGTCGGAGACCGCTTCACGCTGGAGAAAGAGATAGGCTCCGGCGGGATGTCCACCGTTTACCTCGGACGAGACGAGGTTCTCGACCGGCCGGTGGCGGTGAAGATCCTGCGCGGCAGCGTCGAGGGTTTCACTCATCCGGCGGATGTAGACCTCGGAACCCGCTTCGAGCGCGAAGGACGTACCGCCGCGAGGCTCTCGCACACGAACATAGTGCAGGTCTACGACGCGGGCAAGGACGTGATCGAAGACTTCTCCATAGCGGGCGTATCTGACCGAAATGAACCCGCAAGCAAGCGCAGCGTCTCGTACATCGTGATGGAGTACGTCTCCGGCGGCGACCTCAAGGAGCTCATAGACCGAGAGGGGCCGCTCTCGGGGAGGCGGCTTACGCGGGTCGGGGCTTCGATAGCCTCCGGTCTCTCTCACGCCCACGAGCGGGGCGTCGTCCACCGCGACATCAAGCCCCAGAACGTCCTTCTGGACGAGTACGGCAACCCGAAGCTCACGGATTTCGGGATAGCACGCGCCTTCGACCCCGACGGTGCGTCGAATATGACGAAGACCGGGCATTACCTCGGAACCGCGCTCTACTCCGCTCCCGAGCAGCTAAACGGCGAATCGGCGACCCCGAAGAGCGACGTGTACTCGCTGGGAACGACGCTCTACCACGTCGCCACCGGCGAGCCACCGTTCTCCGGCAGCCCCATAGAGGTCGCGACCCAGCAGATGAACCGTGACCCTCGCCCACCGACGGAGACTCAGAATGGCATCACCACCGAGATGGAGGGGGTCATCCTCGCCTGTCTCGCCAAGAACCCGGACGACCGCCCGACCGCCTCAGAGGTACAGAAGAGTCTCTACCGGGCCGGACTCGCCGTTGCAAGCGCACCGGGTGAGTCGGCGCCGGGGGCGACGGGGGCGCTTGGAGCCTCTTCCAAGCAGAGCAGGCGCATGGACGGACCTCCGTCCGAGACCGTAAGCCTCCCTACGAGAACCTTCCGAGGGAGCCGGGACCGGGGGCCGCTGATCGTCGGCGCGGTGGCCGTCGTCTTCCTGCTGACCGTCCTGCTCGGGGCGTTCGCTCTTCTAGGTGGTGGAGGAAGTGAGGACGCTGCGTCGAACTCGAACGTTCCCTCAGAAGGCGGAGCCGCAGACGAGAACGCCGGACAGCCCGGGCAGGGGAACGGCTCCGGTGGCGGGAACCCCGGGGACGGGAACCCCGGGGACGGTGGTTCAGACGGAGAAGAGCAGGCCGTAACCGAGGAGACCACGGTCGAAGAAACTACCCCCGAGGAGACCACTTCGGAGGATACGGGGCCGTTGCCGCCGACCGAGGAGGCCGGGAGCGTCGTCTTCGACTACTACGTCGCGCTCGCGGAGGGGCGCTTCGACGATGCGTGGGCCAACCTTTCGAGCGATTATCAGGAAGAACTCGGCGGGACGGTCGGGGATCTCGAAGAGCAGGAATCCTCGCTCAACGGGGTCTTCTTCGAGGAGGGCGTGCCGCAGGCTACGCTCGACGGACGCGAGGCGCGGGTGGACTTCAGCGTAGGTGAGACCCGCGGCGGTACCACTCAGGAAATATCTGGAACCTGGGTCAGCGTCAACGAAGACGGTGAATGGAAACTCGACCGGCTCGAAGAATAAGGCGTGTAGCCGGGGTTTCTTCCAAACTCAATCAGGCGAAACAATATCGAAACAGCATCTCCCTTAAAAGACCATATAATCCGGTGAGTGGAGATGCCTGATCACCAGAAGCTACTCGGAAGATTCACCCTGGAACGCAGCCTCGGTTCCGGTGGGATGTCCAACGTCTATCTCGGGCGGGATGAAGTCCTCGGTCGCCCGATCGCGGTGAAGCTGCTTCGGGGCGGTCTCTACGGCGATAAGGGCGAGGATACCGCCGCCCGGTTCCGCCGCGAGGGGCGCACCGCAGCGAGACTCTCTCATCCGAACATCGTCCCCGTCTACGATGCCGGGGAGACCCTCCTCGCCAGACCGGAGACCCCTGACGAAGAGCCGGTCGAAGTCTCGTACATCGTGATGGAATACGTACCCAGTGGCGACCTCGGTGGCTTGATAGAAGATCACGGCCCCCTAGAGCGCGACGAACTATGCAGGCTCGGGGCCGGAACGGCGGACGCCCTTTCGCATGCGCACGGGCGCGGGGTCATCCACCGGGACGTAAAGCCTCAGAATATCCTCCTGGACCCGTCCGGCAGGCCGAAGCTCACGGATTTCGGCATAGCCCGCGCCCTTGAGGCGCCCCAGGTGACGCGCACGGGCAACTACCTCGGCACCGCGCTCTACTCCTCGCCGGAGCAGCTCCTCGGGGAGAAGGTCAGCGGCAAGACCGACGTATACGCCCTCGGAATAACGCTCTATCAGGCCGCCACCGGGAGACCGCCGTTCCAGGGCACGATGATGGAGATCGCCCAGGAACACCTCAAGACAAGCCCTGTTCCACCGTATCAGCGCATACCTGGCATGGACCGCAGGCTCTCAGAGGCGATCATGTCCTGCCTCGCCAAAGACCCGGACGATCGCCCGACCGCCGAAGGATTCTCTGCAACCCTGCTCGGCGTGACCGGCGGCTTGAGGCCGGAGAACCTCGCCTCACCTCACGAAACCGGACAAGACCGGCCTGAAGAAGGTTCGCATCCAGAAGAGCCCGTGGCCGCCGCTATCCCGCCCGCAGCCGGCTCTTTAGCGCCAGCGGCGCCCGGT
>JBPCNU010000201.1:0-2945 GCA_051000975.1 Rubrobacter sp. | reverse complement strand
CGTCAACCCGGCGGTCGAGGAAACCCTCCCCGATGCCCTCGCTGACGAGGACGAGGAGGACGACGAAGAGGACTCCGTCAACGGCAGGCGTGACCGCGCCGGAACGGACCTCTAGGAACGGGCTCCTGAAGCAGCTCGCAGGAGGCCGACGCCTCTCGAAGCCCGCCTGTCGGCGGGTTCACCCTCTCGGGATTCAATCTAAGGTTTTGGCGTGGGGATATTTACTAAGGCCTGTTATGGTCCGGTGCCGTCATCATCTGGAACGTTCGAGCTATCGGCCTTCTTTCTAGCCGAGAAGCACCCCGAGCGTGTAGAGCAGCCCGAAGACGAGGTGCAGGCCCGCCGTCTGCTTGACGACCGGGTCGAGTTGAGCCGGAACCTTCGAGGACGTGATGCCGCTCCAGAGCTTTATCAACAGCGGCAGGCTCAGGAAGACAAGGATGGCGGGCCAGCCGATCACACCGGAGAAGACCAGCAGGGCAACGACGACGTAGGCTTCTACAAGGAAGAGTCGGTAGACCCACACGGCGACGCTCCTGCCAAAGACTATCGGGATGGTCTTGCGACCGCCACGGCGGTCGGAGTCCATATCGCGGATGTTGTTGGCGAGGAGGATCGCGGCGACGGGACCACCTATCGGGAGGGCGGCGAGCGGGACGTAGGGCGCGATGCTCGTCACCTGCACGGCGTAGGCTATTACAACGATCAAAACGCCCATGAAGAGGAAAACTGTTACCTCCGAGGCGGGCGTGTACGCCACGGGGCGCGGCCCGGCAGAGTAGATATATCCCCCAAGAGCCGAGAGGCAGCCGAGGAGGAGTATGAGCCATCCCCCGAACCAGACCAGGTACAACCCGAGAAACAGCGCGAACGTGTAGCAGAGGAGAGCCCCGATGATCACCGCTCGCGATGTCAGGTGTCCTTTGACGATGGAGCCTGAGATGCCGACCGATTCCACCGAGTCGAGGCCGCGTTCGTTGTCGTAGAACTCGTTGAACATGTTGGTCGCGGCCTGGATCAGCAGGCTGGCCAGAAGCATCGCCACGAACGGTCCGAACGAGAAGAAGCCGTCCTTCGCGGCCAGGGTCGTCCCGAAGAGAACCGGGACCGCTGCCGCCGTCAGGGTGAACGGTCTAGCAAGCCAGAACCACTCCGAAATCACAGACCTCCCGCCAGCCGCGCTCACTCTTTGCCGCCCTCCGCTCGTTTATTGTCTGGCCGTTACGCTTTTACTCGATCCTGACCCACGCACCGGGAATTGTAACCGGCTGCGGTCGAGTGAAGGATAGGCCGAATACCAAGACTTGAGCGAGCATCTGTGGTAGAAAACGCAGTCATGGAAGCTGGTGGATCTCTCTCGTTAGCCGGCGCCCTTCTCAGGTTGTCTCGTCCGAAGCAGTGGACCAAGAACGGGTTCGTGCTGGCCGGGCTGGTCTTCTCCGGGGAGGCACTTCAGCCTGCCTCGATGCTCGCTGCCTTCGCGACCTTTCTCGGTTTCTGCGCGCTTTCGAGTTCCGTCTACGCCTTCAACGACGCCCTCGACGCTGAGGAAGACCGCCGGCACCCAGAGAAGCGCAACCGGCCCGTCGCGAGCGGCCTCGTCTCGGTGGGGTTCGCGGTCTCGTTCGCGGTCTCGCTTGCGGCTCTGGGTCTTCTGATCTGTTTCCTTGTCAACCCGATCGTAGCCCTTGCGGGCGGCTCGTACCTCGTGCTCCAGGCTGTTTATACCGTCTGGCTCAAGCACATGGTCATCCTGGATGTGATGAGCATTTCCAGCGGGTTCGTCATCCGGGCGACGGCGGGCGTGCTTGCGGTGAGTAGCCCGGTCTCGCCGTGGTTGATCGTCTGCACCGGACTTCTGACGCTCTTCCTCGGGTTCTCGAAGCGCAGGCACGAACTCGCCGCGCTCGGGGACGGGGCCGCCGTGCACCGGAAGAACCTCGAGGAATACTCCGTGCCGCTCCTCGACGAGATGATGAACATAATGCTCGCGGCCACGATCATCGCTTACTCCATCTACACTTTCTTCGGGGCCGACAGCATCTACATGATGGCGACGATTCCGTTCGTGATCTACGGCGTCCTGCGCTACATGCTCCTCGTCCACAAGGACACCGGCGGCAACCCGGATACGCTCCTCCTTCAGGACCGACCGCTTCAGGTCTCTATCGTGCTGTTTATCGTGATCGCGATGGGCGTGATCTATCTCGGGTGATTCGCTTTGTTTGCGTGGTTTGCATAGTTTGTATGAGCGGCTGACCATTGGGTGGTAGCCTGTTCAGAAACCTCCTCGTCGCCCTTGCCCTCGGCGTGGCGGTCTACCTCGTCCTCGTCATCATCGCGGGCTTCGACAACCTCCGCGTCGCCATCGAGGACTTCAACTTCGCGCTTCTGCCTGCGATCATGGGCCTCGTCCTGCTCTCCTACGTCGGGCGTTTCACCCGCTGGATGTACTATCTGCGCGTTCTGAAGGTGAGCGTGCCGCTCGCCACGAACGCCGCGATATTCACCGCCGGGCTTTCGATGGCGATCTCACCGGGCAAGCTAGGTGAAGTCCTGAAGAGCGTCTTCGTCAAGCAGGTTACGGGCGCACCCATCGCCCGCACCGCCCCCGCCGTAGTCGCCGAACGCGCCACCGACGGGACGGGGATGGTCCTCTGGGGCATCATCGGTGCGCTGGTCTTCGGGGGTTTCGGGCTCGGGATTCTCGTCCTGTTCGTGCTGGTGACCCTCGTTGCTATCGCGGTGCTGCGCTCGAAGCGGCTCTCGCTCGTTGCGGAGCGGGTGCTGTCGAAGCTGCCCGTCGTGAACCGGCTCGCGCCGCATCTGGCGGAGTTTCAGACCTCTTCGAACGTGCTGCTCGGGACGAGGCCGCTCGCGATTGGGACGGCTATTTCGTTTCTCTCGTGGGGGCTCGAGTGTACGGCGGTCTACCTCTGTTCGGT
>JBPCNU010000200.1:0-6728 GCA_051000975.1 Rubrobacter sp. | reverse complement strand
GTACGCCTGCCGCTGGAACCGATACAAAAGGGGCTGGCATTCGCTGAGGGCTTCGGGGCGCGTTTGCCGTTTGGCTCCGAGCAGGTCATGCGCCTTCGGGAGGACAAGGCTTACTCCCTCGAACCTGCGAGAAAGGACCTAGGCTACTCACCGCGCACCTTCGAAGAAGGGGTCGAGCTCGAGGTCGAGCGGCTGAGACGAGCCGGGATTCTGGGCGGGTGACGGGATGACCGTGACGTCGCTCTTCCTCGCGGTCGCCTTTACGGCGATGCTCGTCTCGGGGTTTCTGGTGCCGCTGCTCGTGCGCTTCGCGGTGGGGCGGAACCTGATGGACCTCCCGAACACCCGCAGTTCCCACAAGGTCCCGACCCCGAGGCTCGGCGGGGTGGCGGTTATTACGTGGACGTGGGCCGGGTTCACGGTTCTCTACCTGATGGCCCCGGAGGTCGGGCGGGAAACGCTGCCGCTCGTCGCGGCGGCGACGGTCGCCGGTGGGGTGGGGCTTGCGGATGACTTCGTGGACCTTCACTTCGGGGTCAAGGCCGCGCTCCAGGTCGTGGCGGTGGTGGGGTTGCTCGTCGTATCGCCGCCACCGGTGCTCGCTGCTATACCGCCGGGGTTCGGGGTCGGGTTGCTGGCGCTCGGGGCGTTCTGGGTCGTCGCGCTCTGCAACGCCTTCAACTTCATGGACGGCATAGACGGGATAACGGGCGGGGTCACCGTTATATCCGGTCTGTTCCTGGCCTCCATCGCCGGTGGAACGGCGGGTTTGCTCGTCGCGCTCGTCGGGGCGATGGTCGGGTTCCTCGTCTGGAATATCGGCCCGGCCACCATCTTTCTGGGCGACGCGGGGAGCTACTTCACGGGGTTCGCGCTCGCCGTCGCAGTGCTCTACGCTCCGGTCGGGGAGGGGGGAGTAGTAGTCGGGTTATCCGGGTTCATCGCGGGGGTGGTGATCTTCACCCCGTACCTCTTCGACACCGGGTTCACCATACTCCGCAGGTTGAAATCCGGCGCGGGAAGCGGGGTATTCACGGCGCACCGGGAGCATATTTATCAGAGGATCACCCCCGAACCCGCGATGCACCGTCGCACGAGCAACATCTACTATGGCCTGAGCGCGCTCTGCGGCTTCGGCGCCCTGGCAGCCTCCTCCGGTGGGGGATTGCGCCTCGTTCTGGGCTTCGGGATCGCCGCTCTGTGCTGCGCTCTGATGCTCGGATTGCCTCGTTTTGCGGATAAATCGTAGCGGTAAACACGCTCCTCGAGGTGCTCTACGGTGGCTAGAGCGTGTCGCAGGGCATAGAATGGTTCGATGATGCGAGGCTTGAGACAGGTGGGCGGCTCCCTGAGCGGGGCTGCGAGTCGGGGGACTGGCAGGGTGCAGGTAGCCTTCCAGCAGTCCCCGCCTACCTTCCGGCGCGGAGCCGCGATGCTGGTGGACGCGGCGATAGTCGTGGAGTCGTTCGCCGTCGCGCTGCTCTTTCGTTTCGACGGAGATGTAAGAGACCCGTTCTGGGCGACCTTCTGGCCCTTCGCGCTGGCCTCCGCGCTGCTCTTTGTCCTGTTATTGAATACCAACGGCGTCTACCAGAGCATCCTCCGCTACACCGGGATCTACCAGGGCGTTCGCATCGCGAGCGCGACCTCTATAGCGACGGGGTTGCTCTTCCTGGCAGACTTTGGGACCGGGCCGGAGGGGCTGGGGTTCCTCAACTTCAACATGGCTCCGCTCTCGGTGGTGCTGGTCGGAGGGATGCTCGCGTACCTGCAGCTCGTCGCGGTCAGGCTCTATCCGAGGGTCTTCTACGAGCTCTCCCTGCGGGAGATCGGGCGCAGGAAGCGCACCGCCATCGTCGGAACGGGCGAAGCCGGGGTCGCGCTCGCCGGGCATATCTGGCGCACGGCGGCGACGGAGACTCAGATCGTCGGTTTCGTCGCTGACTCTGATGCGTCGGATGAGGTCGTCGGCAAGCACATCGAGGGTGTTCCGGTCGTCGGGAGCGTTGAGAGCATCGAGAGCATCATCGCCGAGAACGGTGTGGATCAGGTAATAATCGCGACCCCCCGGGCAAGCCGCGAGGAGATAGACCGCATCTGGCGCACCTGCGTTCGGGCGAAGGCCGAGGTCAAGGTTATGCCCGACCTCGGTGAGATCCTCTCGCAAGGGACGATTCGGCTCAGAGAGATTCAGATAGAAGACCTCCTCGGCCGAGAACCGATAGATATCGACGTGGGCGCGCTATCGAGCTACATCAACGGCAGAAGCGTCCTCGTGACGGGCGCGGGCGGCTCGATAGGACGCGAACTCTCGCGGCAGATCGCCCACCTCGGACCGTCCTCGCTCGTCCTCTTCGACCGCGACGAGAGCGGCCTCTACTACCTCGGGCAGGAACTTCGCCGCGAGGGCTTCGAAGGGGCCGCGCTGCTCGTCGGGGACGTAACGGCCTCCGAGCGGCTGAGCTTCATCTTCGAGCGTTATCGTCCGGACCTCGTCTTTCACGCAGCCGCCTACAAGCACGTCCCGATGATGGAACTTCAGGCGACGGAAGCCATCACGAACAACGTCTTCGGGACGCTGAACGTGGCCCGGAGCGCGGGGGCCTACGGGGCGAAGAACTTCATCAACGTCTCGACGGACAAGGCCGTCAACCCGGCGAACGTGATGGGCGCGACCAAGCGGCTGGCGGAGATGATCTCCCGCGAGCTTGCCACAGAGTTCCCGGGGACGACCTTCACCTCGGTCAGGTTCGGGAACGTACTCGGCAGCCGGGGCTCGGTTATCCCGACCTTCCGTCAGCAGATAGAGGCGGGTGGGCCGCTTACGGTCACTCACCCGGATATGATCCGGTACTTCATGACCATCCCCGAAGCGGTCTCGCTCATCCTTCAGGCGGGGGCCCTCTCGACGACGACCCCGCCCTCCTCCAGCCGCTACGCGACGTACATGCTCGAGATGGGACGCCCGGTACGCATCATGGACCTCGCGAGGAACATGATCGAAGTAATGGGTGCACCGGACATCCAGATCAAGTTCACGGGGCTGAGGCCCGGCGAGAAACTCTCCGAGGAACTCTACGAGAGCAAGAGCGAAGCCCAGCACGCGACCGATCACCCGATGGTCTACCGTCTGACCTCCGAGATAGACGCCCCGACCGGTGAGGAACTGATGAACCTCGTGCAGACCATGATCTCACGCTCAAGGGAACAGGAACCGGCGAAGGCGATTCAGTCCTTGAAAGAAGCCGTCCCAACCTACTCCGAGGAGACCCTTACGGACGAAGCCCGCGTGGACCGGGCGAACTAGCGAGTACGGAGGATACGAGCCGTAACTCGCGGCCCCGTGTCGTAGCTACGAGGTTGCGCCGCTCGCCTGTGAGCTGTTGCGGGCCTCGCGTCGGGCCGCCCGCCTCCCCTTGATCCCCAGATACACCAGATAAAAGCCGATGGTCAGGGAAATGACGATGATCGGCAGATGCACGAACGGGAGGTATCCCTCCTGATTCTGGAGATCGTTCGTGTACCAGGTGATGGAGCGTGTGATCCAGAAAAACAACATCACACCCCCCATGATGAGAAGCACCGTAGCCGAACTTTTCTTGAGTTTCATGGCTTGCATTCTAACAGAGCCCCCCAACCCCTAAAATGTGAAGGGTGCAACTAGCAACACAAAAAATCAAGCGTTATACTGCGAGTAGCATGAGAGTAGCAACCTCGTAGCGGTTGCAATTAAAAGCGACATAAACATCAGAGGTTCGGAGGGATCAGCGATGGTCGAAATGAAAAAGCGTACTCTGGATGAAGTTAAGGCTCTCAGCCGCGAGGATGCGGTGGAGCTTATACGTCAGGCGGGGGTCGTCGGTGCGGGCGGGGGTGGTTTCCCGACGTACTTCAAGTATCTGAAGCCGATGCCGCGTCTGGTGGTGAACTGCACGGAGTCGGAGCCGGGTTACTGGGCCGACAAGCTGCTCCACCGCGAGTACTTCGACGAGTACCTGGAACTCTACGAGGCGATGAAGGCCGTCTTCGGCATCGAGCGCATCGTGATGGGTGTTCACTACAAGGACGAGGAGTGGTTCGAGCCTTACAAGGAGAACGCGAACGGTCTGTACGATGTCGCGCTCATCCCGAACAAGTACTCGATGGGCGAGGAGAAGACGCTCATCAAGAACATCTTCGAGAAAGACCTGTGGGTTCCGAGGCGCATCGAGATGCCCGATGGCTCCAAGAGGCCGGGGATACCGCCCGACGCCGGGCACGTCGTCAACAACTCGGAGACGCTCTTCAACATCTACCGGGCCTGGTTCCTCGGAGAGCCGGTTGCGAGCAAGATCATGCAGGTCTTCGGCCCGGAGTTGAAGCTGAACATGTACCGGGCCCCGCTCGGCTCTTCCGCGACGGAGCTTCTCGAAATATCCGGCGTGGACCTGGACGCCGAGGCGGGCAAACTCTCCGTCATCGACGGTGGCCCATACCTCAACGAGATGGGCATAGAGTCGCTCGGTGAGGGCGATGCGTTCGTCAGGCGCACGACCAACGGCTTCCTCGTCATCCCGAAGGGCGTGGCGAGCAAGGAGTTCGCTGCGATCAAGACGGAGCTGCCGGAGGACGGGATAGTCTCGCTGATAGACAAGGTGAGCGGCGTGAACGTCCCGCTCGGTGGACGATTCCTCAAGACCGCGACCCCTCTCGTCAGCGAGGGCGACGAGGTCGGGTTCGGCCAGAAGGTCGGCGAGCCGGTCGACGAAGGCTTCTCCATCGGCGCGTGGTCGAGCGCGACCGGGACCGTAACCGCGATCAAGGACGAAGTCATCTCCATTGACTGCGGCGACCGCTCCACCCGAAAGGCCGAGGCCGAAGCGGAGACCGAAGCCGCTCGCTAGAGAGACCACGACGACGCTAGACCGAGAGCCGGGGCAAGAATCCCGGCTCTCGGTCTTGAATGAGAGAGGTTCATCTACTTCCCTCACCCCCACTCGTTGACGGCGGCGAAGTCGCGGTCTTCGCTTTTGTGGTTCGGGTTGGGTTAGATCTCCCGCTCCTCGTGAGATTTCACGGCTCCCGGAACTTCGAGGAGTGCATCGTCTTCGGAGGCTCCGTAATAAGTCGCGACGGTGTAGCCACCATAGCATTCGACGAGGCCCGAGAAGTCGTCAACGGCGAAGTCCACCGTAACGGGTATGTCTGCGGTCTTGGAGAAAGTGCCGAAGACGAGGTCATCCACTTCGAGAAGGTAGGCTGCGTTTTTCGCGTACGAGGCTCCGCCGCCAGACCAGATGTAGACGTGGTGCCCGGCCTGCGTCAATTCCTCCAGAACGCTCCGAACGTGCGGCCGCGCTCTATCGCTGGAGAGCAGCGTCCCCTGCACATCGAAGAAGACGTTCACGACGGGCTCGAATCCTGTTCGTTTGGGTCTTCGTCACCCCGGTTCAGGAGACTCTGGGCCTGTTCGGAGAGGCGGATTCTGAAATCCTCGAAGGTAACGCCTCTGAGCGAAGGCAGTTCGAAGTCACGGAGCATGCGGGTCAAGACGCCACCACCGCCGAGTTCGACCCACTCCTCGACGCGCATCTTCGCCAGCGTCTCCACGACCTTGACCCACATGACCGGGGCGACCATCTGGCCCTTGAGAGCTTCCCGGACGGCCTCGGAGGTCGTAAGCAACGAGCCGTCTATCGCGCTTATGATCGGGAACTCTGGAGCCTTGAATTCGACCTGATCCAGCATCACACGCATCTTCTCGGAAGCGGTGGCGACGTAGGGCGAGTGCGCCGCGAAGGCGACGTTGAGCGGGACTTTCCGCCCTTTTATCTTCGCGACCGCCTCGCCGAGTGTCTCCCGGAGGCCGGAGACTACGGTCTGTTTGGGCGAGTTGTAGTTGGCTACGACGGAGTCGGACGACTCGCTGAGGGCGGCCTCCACCTCGTTTGGATCTGCGCGGAGGATGGCGACCATCCCGCCCGGAACCTGCTCGGAGACCTCGGCGAGGAACCGGTCCCGGTGGGCAACGAGCCAGACCCCGGACTCGAAGTCGAAGCATCCGGCCGAGTAGGCCGCCCCGTATTCCCCGAGCGAGTGTCCGGCGACGACCTCGGGGAACACGTTGAGGGAGCGAACTTCGTCGGCGTCTCGGGCGGCTCGGGCGAAGTGCTTGACCTGGTCGGGAACGCCCTCCCCGATGGCTCGCCGGATAGCAGCCATCATCTCCTCCGGCGCGTCCTGAACCCCGCCACCCTGACCCGGAAACACGAACGCACCCACCCGGTTCGCCGAACCAGAAAATCCCGCTACGACAGTCCTCTCCAAGCCTCTCTTATCTCCCGTCCGTTCATCACTTGAGGCCGCTTGCCTTGCCAGAACGACCTTATGCTACATATTACCCCGTTGCCAACAAGATACGCCCGACCCCGACGGAAGGTTCGGGCGGCGGACGGTCTTCAAGCTTTCGGGGTGATAACCCTTAGTGCGCCGGGGAGTACCCTCGCCTCGAAGCGGGTGGTCGGGGCGAGCATCTCACCGTCCACGTGCGCCGGGACGGGTTCTGCGAGTTTGACGGTGAGGGCGGCGGTACGTTTGAGGTTGATCTCGGGATGCCTGTGCAGCCCATCCCTCAGGGCGGAAGGGAGTATCCGCAGTACGGCGCGGCGGTCTATCTTCTCCGACCACACCACGTCGAAGAGGCCGTCGTCGAGCTTCGCCTCTGGGGCGAGCCTGAACCGCGCCCCGTA
>JBPCNU010000199.1:0-3316 GCA_051000975.1 Rubrobacter sp. | reverse complement strand
GCAGGCACTCGACCTGCCCGGCGAGGAAGTGGCTGAACGTGTCGGAGAAACCGTGGCCGTCGCCTTGGGCGGCGAAGACGGCCTCACCCGCGTCGTTTCTGAGGCTGAGGTGGATGTGGCAGGAGTTTCCCTCGCGCTCGTCGTACTTCGGCATGAAGGTCAGGGAGCAGCCCCTCTCCGAGGCTATCTCCTTCGCGCCGTTCTTGTAGACGGTGTGGCCGTCGGCGGTAGCGAGAGCTTCGTCGAATTTGAAGTTGATCTCATGCCGCCCGCAATTGCACTCGCCCTTCGCGTCCTCGACCGCGAGCCCGGCACCGGCCATCGAGTTGCGGATGCGCCGGAGCAGCGGCTCGACCCGCGCCGTCCCGAGCATCGAGTAGTCCACGTTGTAGTGGTTCGCCGGGGTCAAATCGCGGTAGCCGTGACGCCACGCGTCCTCGTAGGAGTCCCGGAAGACGATGAACTCCAGCTCCGTCCCGACGAACGCCTTGAGGCCGCGCTCCGCGAGGCGGTCGAGCTGCTTGCGGAGGATCTGACGCGGCGAGGCGACCACGGGCGAGCCGTCAGGC
This sequence comes from Rubrobacter sp., assembly GCA_051000975.1. GTDB lineage: Bacteria > Actinomycetota > Rubrobacteria > Rubrobacterales > Rubrobacteraceae > Rubrobacter. The sequence continues at coordinate 2,747 of JBPCNU010000199.1, read as the reverse complement.
CAGACGATGTCGCACATGACGAGTGCCGTGCCGTCCTGCCACGGCACGCGCCGGAGCGTCTCGATGTCCGGCTTGAAGACGAAGTCCCCATAGCCGCGCTCCCAGCTACTCATGGCGAAGCCCTCCACCGTGTTCATGTCGACGTCGACGGCGAGCAGGTAGTTGCAGCCCTCGGCATCGTGCTCGACGACTTCCTCGAGGAAGTGGGTCGCTGTCAGGCGCTTGCCCTGAAGTCGACCCTGCATGTCCGCGATGCAGAGCAGCACCGTGTCTATCTTCCCTGCCTCGACCTCGGAGCGCAGACGGTCGAGGTCCAACTTGCCCGGCTTCGTCTCTTCCAAAGTCATGCGTTCCTCCCGGTCCCGGCGGTCGAAGTTTCGGCGTCGCTCCCGGCCAGCTCAGACTCGGCGGCCTGTATAGCGGCGAACTCCTCCTCCGGGGCGCGCCCGACGAGGTGGTTGCGGCTGTAGAGCAGGAAGTAGAGCAGGAACAGGACGTAGACCCCGACCATGATGAGCGCGGCCCTCGGGTCCACGATAAAGGTCGCCACGACCGCGAGAACGGCCAGCACGAGGGCGACGCCGCTCGTCAGCGTCCCGCCGGGCGTGCGGTACGGTCGTTCGAGGTCCGGTTCGCGCCTTCTCAGGATGATGTGCGAGATCATCATCAGGGCGTAGCTGACCGTCGCCCCGAAGACGGCGATGTTGATGAGCAGCGCGCCGTCGTTAGTCAGGGAGAGCAGGAACCCGATGATGCCTGGCACTATGAGGGCGACGAACGGCGTCCGGCGGCTCCCGGTCAGGGAGAGAACACGGGGCAGGTACCCGGCCCTCGACAGGGCGAAGGTCTGCCGCGAGTAGGCGAAGATTATCGAGAAGAACGAGGCGATGAGGCCCGCGAGCCCCACGATGTTTATAAAGCCGGAGAGGAAGTTGGACCCGCCGTAGGCCGCAGCGACCGCCTCGACGAGCGGGTTACCGGACTCTTGAATCGCCGAGGAGCCGGACGCGCCGGGGCCGAAGACAAGGATGAGCGCGGCGAATACGAGCAGGACCGACATGCCTCCGATCAGACCACGCGGCATGTCGCGTTCGGGGTTTCGCGTCTCCTCGGCGGCGAGCGGGACGCCCTCTATAGCGAGGAAGAACCAGATCGCATACGGCAGCGCGGCCCAGATGCCGAAGTACCCGAACGGCAAAAACGAACTCGCTCCCGCCGCCCCCGTCGGCGCGATGTCGAAGAGGTTCGAGACGCTGAAGAGCGGGACCATCCCGATGATGAACGCGATGAGCGCGACCGCCGCGACCGCCGTTATAGCGAACGTCAGCTTCAACGCCTCCCCGACGCCGTAGATGTGGATGCCGATGAAAACGGCGTACGCAAGCAGGAAAACAATCGGCCCCCCGAAGCCGATGAGGGACTCCACGTACGCCCCGAGGAACTTTGCGATAGCTGCCGGGGCGATGGCGGACGCGATAAGGATGGCGGTCCCGGTAGCGAAGCCGCCCAGAGGCCCCATCGCCCTTCTCGCGAAACCGTAACCGCCACCGGCGGTCGGAATAGCAGACGACATCTCAGCCAGAGAAAACACCATCGCCGTGTACATGAGGGCCATGAGGATGGTCGCGATGAACAGTCCGCCCCATCCCCCCTCAGCCAACCCGAAGTTCCACCCGGCGAAGTCCCCGGAGATGACATAAGCGACCCCGAGCCCGGCGAGCAACACCCAGCCCGCCGCCCCACGCTTCAACTGCCGCTTCTCCAGATAGTCGTCCCCGACGTTCTCGTAGCCCACGCCCCGCGTAGACCTGTTGTCACCGTCCAAAACCAAGACCTCCTCGTCCCGAACCCGCCCGAGCCCTCGCCTGCCGCGCAAGACACTTCCGGCACGAGAACGCGTACAAATTTGTCCGTCAAGTTGGCGGGGCGTGTAACATGGGTTCGTGCGGAGACAGGAGGTAAGACATCCGGGAGACAAGCGGGCGGTTGGAGTGGTACGGCGGCGGGGCTCGGGACCTGCTCTACGTGAAGGTGGAGCGGAGCCTTGAGGACTTGCTCGTGCGGGGGCGTTACAAGGTCGGGGACCGGTTGCCGCCGGAGATGAGGCTGGTGGAAGAGCTGGAAGTCTCGCGGGCGACGGTGAGGGCCGGGCTCGCGCGGCTCGAAGGTCGGGGTCTCGTGGAGCGGCGGCAGGGGAGCGGGACGTTCCTTGCGCGGGTGCCGGAGGGCGTGAGGCTCACCAACGGGCTGGAGCGGCTTGAGACGTACTCCGTGCAGGCCCGGAGGCTTGGGCTCTCGCTGGGAAGCCGGGACGTTGCGGTGGAGGCGGGCGAGATGACGGCGGAGGAGGCCCGGGCGCTTGAGGCGTCGGTCGGGGAGCGAGTAGTTCGGGTGTCGCGGGTCCTGCTGGTGGACGGCGAGGCGGCGGCCTGGATGTACGATCTCGTCCCAGAGGCCGTGATCCCGGCCGGGGAAATCAAGCGGAACTTCCGGGCGGAGGAGATGGTCCTCGACCTGCTGCTAAGGTCCGGCGTCGGCGTCGAGTACAGCGAGCTTCACATAGACACCGTTCTGCTCGGGGCAGAAGACGTCATCGGATCGGCGCTCGGCGTTGGCGGCACTTCGGCGGCCCTCTCCCTCACGGAGACGATGTACCTCGGCGGCGGTCGTCCGGTTCAGAATTCGCGCAACATCTTTCTCCCCGGGAGCCTCGACCTGCGCGTCGTGCGAGAGATACTAGACTAGCC
>JBPCNU010000198.1:0-5278 GCA_051000975.1 Rubrobacter sp. | reverse complement strand
ATCGCGTCTCGCGTAAACTCCTCCCACCGTACAAACGCGGCTCGCACACGGTCGAAAAATCTCGCCCGCGGGCCGATGCGTAACTCGCTTCGAGAGGGTATATTTCACTCATGACCCCGCGAGGCATTCGGCCTCGGCGCCAACTCCGTCCTTCGGGGTTGGGATCACCGGGTCGTCCATGGACAGGCAGGTCGAAAAGCGAATACGAGGGTCGCGGAACAGGCGCGGTCCACACGAGAGGAGGGTCGAAATGCGCGTAATCTCCGGTGGTGCAGGAAATAATCCCGATTTCCCATCAAACGGAACTAACGGACTCGGAAGCGATGTCCTCGTACCGATAAACCTTGCCCGCAGAACCCTCTTCCCGGTCGTCTGTGCGCTCAGCCTCTCGCCCCTCCCCGGCGAAGTGGAGACGAACCTCCGGCTCGCCGAGGATGCGATCCGCGAGGCGAAACTAATCAGCCCGGACCTCGAATGGGTCGTCCTGCCGGAACTCTTCACCTGCGGCTACACCGACCTCGCCGGAGCGCACGAGTACGCCGAGGACGCGGGTTCGGGGATGAGCGTCTGGCGGTTCTCGTCGCTCGCCCACGAGCTCGGCGTTCACATCGCCTACGGCTTCCCGGAGCGGCTCCCGGACGGTAGCGTGGCAAACAGCGCGAACCTCGTCGGACCGGATGCTCCGGGGCCGCTCCTGACGTACCGGAAGATCAACCTCGTCGAGACCACCTCCGAACACCTGACCTTCACCCCCGGCTTCGATGTCCCGGTCGTGGAATCGGGCGGCCTGCGCGTCGCCATCGTCGTTTGCTGGGATCTCGGCCACCCGGAGACGGTGCGCGAGGCCGTCGCCAAGGGTGCCGACCTCATCCTCTCCCCCGCGGCCTGGCGCGAGCCGTGGGGCTTTCAGTACGCACTCTCCTCAGCCGCCCGCGCTCTGGACAGCGGCGTCTACCTAGCTACGGCGAATCAGCTCGGCAGCTACCCGGAGGCCGATTTCTCGACCCCCGGCGGCGTCTTCGGCCCGGACGGAACACGGCTCTCAGGCAGCGGCATGTTCGGCTTCGGAACGCTGGAACCGGATTTCGCCAGCGAGTGGCGCATCAGCTACGGTGATGCCCGCCTCGCGGTCGGAGCCTACGACGGCGAAGAGTGCGGCTAGAACGGTTCTCAGAACGAGCTGCACGAACGTCGAACTTCGTTGGGCTTCGTTGGGCTTCGTGGACCGTTGTCGCCCTTCCGCGATCTTCATCCGGCGGCGAGGGTCGAACGGAGAGCCTGTCCGGGCCTCGTCGCCTATTCGCCGTCGGTCTTCTAGTCGCGGCCTCCGCTGTAGACGTCGTCTGAATCAGTCGTTTCCAGATCCTTTGTTTCCGGGTAGACGAGCGTCTCCGTGAGTAGTCGGCGCACTTCGGTCTCTGAGGGCAGGCGTGGCGTGTTGGAGATGACGCCGTCTTCGAGCGTGTCCCGGACGAGCTGGTCGAGTTCGTGTTCGGTGACGCCGTAGCGCGGCAGGTCGTCGGTGACGCGACGGACCAGGTCCTCTACGAGCCTGACGGCCTCCTCGGGTTCTCTCGAAATCCCCCCGAGAGCCGTCGCGACAAGGGTGAGCTTCGGCGCGCTGACCTGCAGGTTGAACTCCAGGACGGAGGGCAGTACTGCGGCAAGGGCCGCGCCGTGTGGCGCGTGGAGCCTCGCTCCGACGGGATGCGCGAGGGCGTGTCCGAGGCCGAGGCCCGTGCCGCTAGCGAAGGCGAGCCCGGCCAGGTGTGCGGCGAGGAGCATCTGCGAGCGGGCCTCGATGTCGCTCCCATCCTCGACCGCGACCGGGAGCCAGTCGGCGATCATCCGCACGACCTGTAATCCGAGGCCGTCGGCGTAGGGGTTCGCGCTCACGGACATCATCGCCTCCAGAGCGTGCGACAGAGCGTCTATCCCGGTGGCGGCGGTTAGCGCGGGGGGCAGTCCGACGGTGAGGTTCGGGTCCAGGAGGCAGGCGCGAGGCTTGACGCTCTCGTGGCCGACGTAGAACTTTCGTCCGGTCTCGGGGTCCGTGATCACACCAAACGCGTTGGTCTCGCTGCCCGTCCCTGCTGTCGTCGGCACGGCGACCGTCGAGATCCCCGGCCTCTCCGGCGCGAGCCTGAGGTCGAGGTCTCTCGCCCGCCCACCGTTGGTCGCGTGCAGGGCTATCCCCTTCGCCGCGTCCATCGCCGACCCACCCCCGACCGCCACGACGACCGTTCCTTCAGGACCGAACTCCGAGAGCAGCCCGCTCCCGGCCTCGATGTTCTGCGTAGACGGGTTCGGTTCTAACCCGTCGAATATCTCGACCGAGAAGCCGGACTTCTGGAGCGATCCCACGACGGGTTCGTGCACGCCGGATTTCACGATCCCCGCGTCCGTAACGATGAACGCTTTGGATACAGACGGGCCGTGGGACTTCACGACCGCCCCGGCGCGAGCCGCGACGCCCGGCCCGAAGGTGGCGTCAACGGAGAGCGTAAGGTCGAGGTTCCGGTCCGAGAGGCGAGAAGTCACCGGCGGTCTCCGATCTTCAGCCACGTCGTCTTCAGCTGCTCGTACTGTGCCAGAGCGTAGAGCGATTTGTCCCGGCCCGTCCCGGACTCCTTGAAGCCACCGAAAGGCACGGTAACGTCGCTCGCATCGAAGCAGTTGACCCAGACGGTCCCGGCCCGCAAGGCACCCGACACCCGGTGCGCCCGCCCGACATCGCTCGTCCAGATCGCCCCGGCAAGACCGTAGGCCGTTGCGTTGGCCAGATGTATCGCCTCCTCTTCCTCGCAGAAGTCGAGAACGGAGAGGACGGGGCCGAATATTTCTTCCCGGGCCACGCGCATATCCTGCTTTACCCCTGAAAAGACCGTCGGCTCGACGTAGAAGCCACCCGTCTCCGAGAGCCTGCGCTCCCCACCAACCGCTACCTCTGCACCTTCTTCGCGGGCGAGGTCCACGTAGCCGAGGACACGGCGCATCTGGGCCTCATCGACGAGCGAACCGAGGGTCGTATCCGGATCGAGCGGGTCGCCGGGCCGCATCTTTCGGGCGTGGACGGCTATCTTCTCCAGCAGTTCATCGCGGATCCCCCGGTGAACGATGAGCCGAGACCCTGCATGGCAGGTCTGTCCGGCGTTGTAGAAAATACCGCCCGCGATGCTCGCCGCCGCCTCGTCGAGATCCGGCGCGTCTGGAAAGACGACGTGCGGGCTCTTGCCGCCGCACTCTAAAGAGACGTGCTTCATGTTCGACTCGCCTGCGTAGGAGAGGAAGAGCTTGCCGACCTCGGAAGACCCCGTGAACGTCACTTTGTCCACGTCCCCGTGCCGCCCGAGAGCGGCCCCGGCGCTCGGGCCGAAGCCCGGCACGACGTTGAACACGCCGTCCGGAATGCCCGCTTCGGAGGCGAGCTCGGCGAGGAAGATGGCCGAGAGCGGGGACTGCTCGGCAGGTTTCAGGACGACGGAGTTGCCGGTGGCGAGCGCGGGCGCAGTCTTCCACGCGGTCAGGATGAGCGGATAGTTCCACGGCACGACCGCTCCGACGACACCCATCGGCTCGCGGGTGATCGTCGCCAGGTACTCAGGCGCAGTCGGGGCGACCTCGCCGTAGCGTTTGTCTATCGTCTCGGCGTACCAGCGAAGACAAGAGGCACACGATGGCACGTCAACGCTTAGAGAGTCCGAGATCGGCTTCCCCACATCGAGCGATTCGAGCAGCGCAAGCTCTTCGAGGTTCGCTTCTATAAGGTCGGCGAACCTCAGCATCACCCGCTTCTTTTCGGCGGGCGGCCTCTTCGACCACCGCCCGTCCCTGAAAGCCCGCCGGGCCGCCGCAACCGCCCGGTCTACGTCTTCTGCCTCGCACTCTGTGACGTGCGCGAGATGCCCCCCGTCGCGGGGCGTGTGTTTCTCGAAGGTCTTCCCGGAGGCGGCGTCCACATACTCCCCGTCTATAAAGGCCCGCGTCCTCGGTCTCAGTTCTCTTGCCCTCTCGGGCCAGGTCGCGCTTCCCTGTCGCTGAGTCATCGTGTTCTCCTAGCTCCGTTCTTTACCGTGGGTTTTTCGCTGTGGGGTTTCGTCGTGGGATCTCGTGATGCCCGGTTCAGCCTGCGAAGAGCCTCCGCTCGTATTCCTCTTTCAAGCGGACTCCGAGACCTGGTTCCCGGGGTACGCGAATATATCCGTTACCGTCCACCCGGACGGGTTCTTCGAGCATAAAATCCCGGCGTTCGGAGGTCCATCCGGGCGGGTCGTAGGGATATTCGAGGTACGGTCCGCCGCCCACCCCGGCGGTTACGTGCAGGTTCGCGAGCAGCCCGATGCCGTTCGTCCAGGTGTGCGGCGTGAAGTACCGGTTGCGGGCCAGGAGAAGCTCCGCGAAGGTCCGCGCACGCATCATGCCCAGGGAGAGGACGACGTCCGGCTGAAACACGTCCAGAGCGTCGGCCTCCATACAGGCGAGGAGTTCGTCCATCGTGCGGGCCATCTCGCCCCCGGCGAGGCGCATCCCGCTCGTCTGCTTCAAGGCCCTCAACCCGCCGACATCGGAGATGGGGAGTGGTTCTTCGAGCCAGAATATATCGAGGTCCCGGAGGCGTTCGGCTACGCGCCGGGCCTCCACTGCGTCTATGCTCGGAGTCGGGTCCCCGGCCATCCGCCACGCCTGATTGAGGTCTACCATGATCTCCATAGAATCCCCGACGGCTTCCCGGGCGGCCTCGACCGAAGCGATTCCTTCCTCGGCGCGGCGCGGGTCTACCCGGATCTTCATCGCCCGAAATCCTTCTTCTCTCAGGCGAACGGCGGAATCGGCCCGGGCTTCGGGCGACTTCAACTCACCGCACGAAGCATAGGCCGGAACTCGCGCGAGTTCGCCCCCGAAAAGGTTCGATACTGGCTGGGCACAGATTTTCCCGACGAGATCCCAGAGCGCGGCTTCGAGCGGCCAGTAGCGTCCGGCGTGAAAGTCCAGCGTTTCGAGAACGCGGACGTGACGGGCCATTCGCATCGGGTCCTCTCCGATGAAGAACTTCTCGAAGCCGCTCTCGGTGAACCCGGCCATCGTATCGCCGGAGCCGATGCCGGCGAGCCCTTCGTCCGTCTCTACGCCGACGAGCGTCGCCTCGAATTCGCGGCGAGGTTCCGGGTCCCAGGCCGCGTCGAAGGGTGGTTCGAGAGCGGTCGAGATCCGGCAGGTCTTTACGGCTGTGATCCTCATCGATCCTCCGGCTCTCGACTCAGCGTTTCGCTGCGGTCTA
>JBPCNU010000197.1:0-6016 GCA_051000975.1 Rubrobacter sp. | reverse complement strand
TCTATATCCGACGCCATCCTCGGCCCGTCAGAGAGCCCACCGCCGACGCGGAGGTTGAAGCCGATGTCGCCCTCGGCGTTTCGGGCGGGGAGCAGCCCGATGTCGTTGATCTCGGCCTGAGCGCAGTCCTCGCAGCAGCCCGTTACGCTCATCTTGAATTTCCTCGGCAGGTTCCCGTAGTCGCGGTTCCCGGTGAAGAAGTCCGATATCTCCTGCGCCACCGGGAAGGCGTCTATAACCTCGTCCCTGTCGAGACCACTCACCGGGCACGATAGTACGTTCCGCGCCGAGTCGCCGCAGGCCTGCACGGTCGTCATGCCCGCGGCCTCCAGCCTGTTCCAGATCTCGGGAATGTTCTCCATCTGAAACCAGTGCATCTGGATGTCCTGCCGCGTCGTGATGTCAAGGAAGTTGTCCCCGAAGACGGGGTTCTCGTGCGGGCCACCGGCGAAGTCCTGGGCGATCTTTCCGATGACCTTCGTCTGCTCGGCGGTGAGGACCCCGCCCGGAACCTTGACGCGCATCATGAAGTTGTCGCCGCCCTGCTTCTGCGGGTAGATGCCGGCCCACTTCAGCCGCTCGATCTCGCCCGGCACCTCGTCCATCTTCGAGAGGTCGCCCGAGTAGGTCTCCCGGATCGCATCGTAGATCTCGAGCGGGTGGCGCTCCAGCTTCTGCTTCTCCTGCTTGCTTAACTGATCTTCTGTGTACCTGAGTGACTTCAACTCGCTCGACTGACCTTCCCGTTGACTATGTGTAGCCCGCACTCGACCTTGCCGGACTTCGACCAGCGGCCCGCCCGGTAATCTTCCTCGTCGTCTGCGACCGGCCTCGTGCACGGCTCGCAGCCGATGCTCTTGTAACCCTGCGACAAGAGCGGGTTCAGTTCCAGCTCGTGTTCCTCGACGTAGCCTTCCACCTGCTCTTTCGTCCATCCGGAGAGCGGTGCGATCTTGTCCACCTCAAAGAACTCGTCCCGCCCGACGATGGGGGTATCGACCCGGGCGGTGGTCTGCTCCCGCCGGATGCCCGTCATCCAGGCCGAGAAGTTGCCTAGCCACCGCTGCTGCGGTTCGATCTTCCTGACCTGGCAGCACAGGTCCGGGGCGCAACTCCACAACTCCGGCCCGTACTTCTTGACCTGCTCCTCGACCGTAAGCTTCGGTTCGACGACCTTGAACTTTATGTTCGGGTACTTCGCGAGCACCCTTTCCCGGTAGTCCACCGTCGCCTCGAACAGGAAACCCGTATCGAGCGTGTAGACCCACGCATCTACCCCGGTCTCATCCATCGCCCGGGCGAGGATGTCGAGAAGAACCATCCCCTCGGCCCCGCCAAAGGAGACGGAGAGCGTAAGTTCCTCCCCGTAGTGCTTCAACGCCCAGCGGATCACCTCCTCCGCATCAGTTCCTTCGAGCCGCTCGGAGATAGACGCGACCTCGTCCTCTTCCAGCATGGTCGTCTTTCGTTCCCGTCGTGCGGCTGTGGGCGCCTCGCTCATGTGTGCCCCTCCTCGTTATGAAATCTTGTCGGTGTGGTTTTGAAATCGAATGTCCCTGAATGCCCCCGCGCCAGACGCAGGGGTTCGCCGGAAACCCTACCCGGCGCGGCATCGCACCCGGCACGTTCGCGCAAGCGCGTGACCCCCACCCGGTGGAAACCCCGGGCCGAGGGTAAATACGTCTATAGGATCGTCCTTGAATAACCTCCGATAATCCATACGCCCGATGTTATGCACCACCCCCCGGAGCGTCAATACGAATCCCGACATTTTTTGTCGGATTTAGGAGATTTCTCGCTCGAAAGGCCGGATCGGGCCGTATTTTGCGACGTATGTTACCTTGTTTTGCGTAACATTCTCTACCGGAAAAGGTCTCTTTCCGGCGGCATGACGAGTTCCTTTGCGGAGCCTTCGGCGGGCTCGAACGGGTAGCCCCGGACGATGGCGGCTGGAACAGCGTCCACCTTGTTCATGACGAGTTCGGAGGCGGCGGCGAGTTCGTCCGCGACGGCGAGGACGGACGCTTCCAGATCGTAGCCGTGCGGGTCCTTGCCGCCCCGGTAGTCGGTGAGCGGGGAGATCCCGGCGACCCCGACGGCGACGTTCGTTATCCCGCTGCGCCACGGACGACCGAAAGAGTCCGTGACGATCACGGCCACGTTATCCAGGCCGAGGCGTTCTTCCACCGCCCCCCGGATGCGCCGGGCCGAGGCGTCCGGGTCTTCGGGGAGGAGGCAGACGGTATCGTTGCCCGGCACGTTCGAGGCGTCCACCCCGGCGTTCGCGCAGACGAAGCCGTGGCGCGTCTCGGCGATGATCAGACCGCCGACCATCCGCACGATGCGCTTCGCTTCCCTCAACACGACCTCGACCTGCCGGGCATCCTTGCCGTTTCGGGCAGCGAAGTCCGCCGCAAACGACGAGGGAGTTACGGTCGCGAGGTCAACGAGCTTACCTTCGGCCTTGCTGATGACCTTATGCGTCACGAGGAGGATATCCCCCTCGCGAAGCTCGTCTCTGGTTGCCGACAGCAGCGCAGCTTCGAGGTCGTCGCCGGGACGAACTTCGGGCATCCTGGTTACGGGGAGTATGTGTATCCCGCTCAATAGAAGTGGCTTCTGAGGCGTTCTAGGCGTGGGTGCGATCGCGGTCGCGTCGCTCGCGGCGGTCTCGAACGGCGGCGGCGAGTTCGCGGAGGGTCGGGACGGTCATGGGCCAGCCCATGCAGGAGTCGGTGATGGACTGACCGTAGGTGAGGTCGTCCCGGCTCATACCGCTACCGAGCGACTGCGCCCCGCCCTCGATGAAGCTCTCCATCATCACCCCGACTATCTCGGTCTGCCCGTCCTTCAACTGCCCGGCGACGTCCGAGACGACGGTCGGCTGGTTGCGGTAGTCCTTCTCGGAGTTGGCGTGGCTCGCGTCTATCATCACCCGGCGCGGCAGCTTCGCTTTCTCTAAAAGGTCGAGGGTGGAGGCGACGTTCTCGGCGTCGTAGTTCGGGCCGTTCTTGCCGCCCCGGAGGATGATGTGGCAGTCGGGGTTGCCCTCGGTGGTAACTATCCCGGCGAGGCCCTGATCCGTCACGCCGAGAAAACTGTGCGGGTGGATGGACGCGCCGACGGCGTCGACCGCGATCTGAACCCCGCCGCCCGTGCCGTTCTTGAAACCGACCGGCATCGAGAGGCCGCTCGCAAGCTGCCGGTGAACCTGGCTCTCCGTTGTGCGCGCACCGATGGCCGACCAGACCAGAACGTCGGAGAAGAACTGGGGTGTGATAGGGTCCAGAAACTCCGTCGCCGACGGTATCCCCATCTCCGCCAGCTCAAGAACGAGCCTGCGCCCGATGCTGAGGCCGTCGTTGACGGCGTGGCTCTCGTCGAGGTACGGGTCGTTGATGAGTCCCTTCCAGCCGACGGTGGTGCGGGGCTTCTCGAAGTAGACGCGCATTACGACGAGCAGGTCTTCTGAGAGTTCGTCGCTCATCGCAGCGAGCCGTCCGGCGTAGTCGAGGGCTGCCTCTGGGTCGTGGATGGAGCACGGCCCGACGAGGGCGATCAGCCGGTCATCCTCGCCGTTCAGGATGGCGGAGATACCCTCGCGGGTCTCGCGAACCAGCCTCGCACCCTCCGTCGAGAGCGGGAACTGCTCGTGCAGTATCGCCGGAGCGATGAGGGGCCGGATGCTCTTCACCCGCAGATCGCTCGTCGTCAGCGAACGAGCGGCCTCCCGGTTGCGGTTCGCGGTCTGCTTCTCTTCGGTCTCGTTCAACGGTCTACCTCTTCGGCTCATCATCGCTCTCTTCCACCCTGCCCGCATGAGTCTACCGAAACTCACGCGACTTATAAGGCGTCTCCTCAGGGGACTCATGAGGGGACTCATGAGGGGACTCATGAGATGCCTCGAAAGGTCCACCGAGAGACCGGCCAGTGGACTCTGCCCGGCGACTTTAAGTGGGAGCGTCGTTCACGCCCGACGTCGGACCCGGCCCGGGTCGTCTGCCTCCAGCCGGGCGAGGTCGAGGCCCGTGTCGAGGTCGAAGGCGAGATGATCGTTCCCGTACTCCACCACGGACAGCCCGGCCTCTCTCGCCGCCCTTATATGCAGCTCGAAGCTCCCGACCCCGAAGCAGAGCTCCTCGAGGCCGTTCGGCGGGGCCACGAGCAGCGCGTTCGTCCCGGTTCGTCCACTGTCCGGCGAGATGACCATGCGCTCATCAGCCGCCCGGTCGAGGAGCCCGCCGATGTCCTCCGGCTCGACGAGCGGCAGGTCGGCGGGGAGGACGAGCATCGCCCGTGCCTCGCGGCTCACCGCGACGCCCCGCCCTTCCTCTTCTAGGGCGGCGTTCAGGCCCCGGCCCCGTTGCACGATCACGGTTGCCCCGACGTTCTCAGCTTCGCTGAGGACGATGATGTCCGGGCTGACGACGCATACTTCCCCCACCCCGGCAGAGAGCGCGGCCCTCACGACCCGCCGCATCATGTAGACCGTCAGACCAGCCCGGGCTTCGGGGTTCAGGATCGGGGCGAGCCTGCTCTTGGTCCCCCGGAGATCCTTGACCGGCACGACGACGAGGATCTCCTGCGGCTCGATGCCCGGCACGTTAGCCGACCCCGCCGGAGGAGAGCCCCCCGCCAAACTCGAGAACCTCGCGCCCGAAGCGAACCCGGTCGTCCTCGTCCTTCATCACCGACTCCGTTACGAGCACCTCCATACCGAGCGACTCTATAGCCCCTCGCTCCTGCTCGTCCACTCTATCTATAACGAACCCGTCTACAAGCCCAGCGTACAGCTTCGCCACCCCGGTCGCCGACGACTCGTGCCCGAGCGAGGTCAGCATCCGACCCGCCGGCCCCTTTAACGCCTCCCCGCCGACGACGGGGCTGACCGCCACCTTTGGCGCGGACGAAGCGCCTAGAGCCTCACGCATCCCCGGCACGGCCAGCACCGGCCCAATGCTCACCACCGGGTTCGAGGGGCAGAGGACGATCACCTCCGCCCCGGTGACTTCCTCCAGAACTTCCTCCGTCGGACGGGCGTCTGCTATCCCGCGAAACTCTACCCCCGTTACCTCGTCCCGCTGACCGCGCCCGACGAAGTACTCCTGAAAGTCGAGCCAGCCCTCCGGCGTCCCTATAACGGTCACGACCGGCTCATCACACATCGGCAAGACCCGGCTCTCTACCCCGAGCGCGCCACACAACCCAACAGTGACCTCCGTAATAGACTCGCCGGAGCGCAACCGCCGGGTGCGGAGTATGTGCGTCGCGAAGTCCCGGTCTCCGAGCTTGAACCAGGGGTCCTCTCCGTAGGTCGAGATCATACCGAGAGCCGCAAAGGTCTCACCCCGAATCCCCCACCCGGTCTCCGGGTTTGCAAGCCCGGCGAGCGTGTACATAACCGTGTCGAGGTCCGGTGAGATGTGCAGACCCCACAACTCGAAGTCGTCGGCGGTATTGACCACCACGGAGAGCTCCCCGCCTACCGCAGCGCCCTCCAGCCCGGCGGCCATCTTCGCTCCTCCAACGCCGCCCGCCACCGCCAAAACCCGCAAACCCTCGAAATCCGTGGCCCACGCCCCCATCTCAGATGAATAACCAGCCAGACAGAGTGCTATCTTAGCATCGCCCACGAGCAGGCCAACTGGTTCCGACCGCGACCGGAGATACAGAACACCGCCACATGAACTTTCACCTGAGATATACTATAACCTTCGATCCCACGTTCACCTATATCCGAGATTTGGCGTTGGGTTTTTCGGTGCGGTTTCATCCTCGGATGGCTTCGGCAAGGCGAGATATTTACCCTGCAAAAGCTTGTATTTCGTGGAGGGCGTGAGGTTGGATCTCCTCCCCTTTATCTTCTTCGAGGAGCCGGGGGACGGCTTCGGGCTGCAGCAGGCGGTGCTGGAGGCGGTTGGTGCGGGGCGGCTGGGGGCGACGATGCTCGTGTGGAGTTCCACGCCTTACGCCGCGCTCACGCGGCTCGAGTCCCGGCTCCCCGGCTTCGGGCGGG
>JBPCNU010000196.1:0-4227 GCA_051000975.1 Rubrobacter sp. | reverse complement strand
ATGAGTGCGACATTCGGATAGACTGTGGCAACTCCTACTGCCGCGACGCCGTTCACCACGCGAAGGTGCGCGGGGAGAAAGGCATCTGCGTTCTAGACGCGGGGACGAGCGGCGGCGTCTGGGGCTTAGAGGTCGGGTACTGTCTGATGGTCGGCGGAGATTCGAGCGCGTTCGAGGAGGTAGAACCGGCGATAAAGGCCCTCGCTCCGCCGGAGGGTTACGCCTACCTCGGTGAGGCCGGAGCGGGGCATTTCACGAAGATGGTCCACAACGGCATCGAGTACGGGATGATGCAGGCGTATGCCGAGGGGTTCGAGATCCTCGAAAAGTCCCGCTACGACTTTGATCTGCGAGCCGTATCGAACCTCTGGAATCAGGGGAGCGTCGTGCGGAGCTGGCTTCTGGAACTCGCCCACGACGCCTTTGCGAGGGACGCGAAGCTCGACTCGGTGCGCGGCTACGCCGAGGACTCCGGCGAGGGACGCTGGACGGTGATAGAGGCGATAAACGAGAGCGTCCCGGCGAACACCATCGCGGGTTCGCTCTTCGCCCGGTTCGCCTCGCGGCAGGACGATTCGTTCGCGATGAAGGTCATCGCCGCGCTTCGCGGAGAGTTCGGCGGCCACGCCATCAAGGAAGCCGCAACGAAGGACGAGAAGTAGGAGAAGGGTCCAGGTAAATGACCGACCTCAAGAACGCCGAAAATACCGAAGCACACGACACCTTGAAAAACACCCTCGCCGAGGACTCTGGCATCTCCGAGCGTCCGGCCCCGGCGGTCATGATCATCTTCGGAGCGTCCGGCGACCTGACGAAGCGGAAGCTCATACCCGCTCTCTACGATCTCGCCTCCTCCCGGCGGCTGCCGATGGAGTTCGCCGTCGTCGGCATCTCACGCACCGAGATGTCCCACGACGAGTTCCGCGAACGCCTGCGCGAAGGACTCGAAGAACAACGCTCCGACACCTTCTCCGAGGAGGTCTGGCGGACGTTCTCGCAGGGGATGTTCTACATGGCCGGGGACTCGACCCACCCGGACACCTACGAAGAGCTACAGAGCTTCCTCGGGAAGCTGGACAAAGAGCGCGGCACGGGTGGGAACCGGGTCTTCTATCTCTCATCGTCGCCGTCGCTGTTCCCGGCGATAGTGGATCAGCTCGGCGAGAGCGGGATGAGCGAAGAGACGAGCGAGGCGTACTCGCGCATCGTCATCGAGAAGCCGTTCGGCCGGGATCTTTCGAGCGCGCAGGAGTTGAACTCCGAGATACAGGAGCGGTTTCGGGAGGATCAGATCTACCGCATAGACCACTACCTCGGCAAGGAGACCGTCCAGAACATAATGGCCCTGCGCTTCTCGAACGGCATCTTCGAGCCGCTGTGGAACCAGAACTACATAGACCACGTCCAGATCACGGTCGCCGAAGATATCGGGGTCGGCAGCCGAGGCGCGTTCTATGAAGAGGCGGGCGCTTTACGCGACATAGTCCAGAACCACCTCATGCAGGTTCTATGCCTCACCGCGATGGAGCCGCCCGTGAACTTCGACGCCGACTCCGTGCGCGAAGAGAAGGTGAAAGTCCTCAAGGCCGTCCGCCCGATAAAAGAGGATGAGGTAGACGACGTTGCGGTGCGCGGGCAGTACACGAAGGGCTGGGTCTGGGGTGAAGAGGTCGAAGGCTACCGGGAGGAGGACGATGTCTCACCCGACTCCCTGACCGACACCTTCGTCGCCATGAAGCTCTACGTGGATAACTGGCGGTGGGCGGGCGTGCCGTTCTACGTGCGGGCCGGGAAGCGGCTCCCGAAGAAGGCGACCGAGATAGCCATCCGTTTCAAGCCGACGCCGCATACCCCGTTCGCCCACGCCGGAGACGACGGGACGGAGCCGAATGTCCTTGTCTTGCGCATTCAGCCGGAAGAAGGCGTCTCGCTCAAGCTCGGGGCCAAGGTTCCGGGGTCGAAGATGCAGATCGGCTCGGTGAACATGGACCTGCTCTACGGTTCGGCGTTTATCGAGGAAGCGCCGGACGCCTACGGGCGGCTCCTGCTCGACCTGATGCTCGGCGACCCGACGCTCTTCATCCGCGCCGACGAGGCCGAGGGTTCGTGGAAAATACTCGCTCCGGTGATGAGCGCGTGGTCGAGGAAGCGGAAGATCCCGTTCTACCCGGCGGGCGAGTGGGGACCAGAGGAGGCGACCGAACTCCTCGAAGAAGACCGGCGCGAGTGGAGGCGACCGTGACCCCGGCGGACGTAGGAGAACGTCGCTCACCGGACAACGCGACGATGAGCGTGGATCAGGTCGAGCGCGAACTCGCCCGGCTTCGCATGAACGAGGACGGTACGGTGGGAGTGCGCTCCTCAGTCCTGAACCTCATCGTCGTAACGAGCGAGGAAGACGCGCCCGAGATCACCCACGCCATCTCCGAGCTCGCAGACCGTTATCCGTCGCGGGCGATAGTCCTTATCTCCGACCCCGAGGGTGAGAAGAACCTCGACGTGCAGCTCGCGGCTTTCTGCAGCCTCCGGCCCGGGGCCAACCAGCACATATGCTCGGAGCAGATAACCGTCCACGCCGAAGGCTCGCCCGCCCGGCACCTCGACTCCATCGCCGGGCCTCTCCTGATGCCCGACCTGCCGACGTTCCTCTTCTACCCTGGAGAGTTCTCCGCAGAGTCGCCGGAGTTCTCGCGCATCGCCGCTCTCTCGGAACACATTATCGTGGACTCCAACTCCTCCGACGATTTCGAGGAGACCTTTCGGGAGGTGGCGAAGCTCACGGGCGACGCTGGCTGCCCGCCCGTCGGAGATCTGCAATGGACGACGCTGGCACCATGGCGGTCGCTCGCGGGCGACCTGTTCGGATCTCCTGAGCGATTCGCCGATCTCGATGAGATCCACTCGGTCGAAATCTCCCACGCCCCCGACGGCGCGAGCCGGGCGATGCTCTTCGCCGGGTGGACGAGCTACGTCTTCGGCTGGAAGCCCGTCTCCTCGAAGAAGTCCGGCCCGGGTAGGCGATTCGTCTTCGAGAAGCCCGACGGCCGGGAGGTCGAGTTCAAGGTCTCGCCGCTGAAGTCCGGCGGACCGGAGGACGGCTCATCTGACTCACCCGGCTCGCCCCTTAGCAGGATCACGCTGGAGTCGAAGGATTCGTCGTTTGAGATTTCCCGCCCGCAAGGCCGCGAGGAGGTCTGTGTGAAGATCATCCGCGACGGCGAGGTCGTCGGTGAGAGTACGGCCCGCCTCGGCTCCTTCGACACGAGCGCGATGCTCGGCCAGGAACTCAAGAGCCGGGGTCGGGACCGAACCTACGAGAACTCCCTCAAACGAGCGGTGGAGGTACTTGACCTGTGAGCAGACTGGAACCGTCGGGCGACTTCAACAACGGTGCAACCGTACGCGTCTACGAGACGCCCGAAGAACTCGCGAAAGCCGCCGCCGAGGACTTCGCCCGGCTCGCCGCAGAATCCATCTCCGAGCGCGGTCGTTTCGTTGTGGCCCTCGCGGGAGGTTCGACCCCGAAGGCGACCTACGAACTGCTCGCCCGCGACTACGCCGACTCCATCGAGTGGTCGAAAGTGTACGTCTTCTTCGGGGACGAGCGCACCGTCGGGCCGGACGATGATGAGTCGAACTTCAAGATGGCGAACGATGCGCTGCTCCTGCACGTCTCCCCGGCGGCCGTCTACCGAATGCGTGGAGAACTCGACGCCGCGCTCTCGGCGGCTCTCTACCAGGAAGAACTCGAAGGCTTCTTCGCAGACGATGAGAAAGAAGAAAAAGAAGGGAAAGGCGAGGTTGTCTTTGACCTGATCCAGCTGGGAATCGGCGATGACGGTCATACCGCGAGCCTCTTTCCGAATACCGTCGCCCTCGACGTCACCGACCGGCTCGTCTACGCGAACCACGTCCCCCAGAAGGAGACCATGCGCCTGACCCTGACGGCCCCCATCCTCAACGCTGCGCGTTCGGTGGAGTTCCTCGTCGCCGGAGAGGGAAAGGCTGGTGCGTTGAAGGAAGTCCTCACTACGGACGCGGACTACCATGATTACCCATCGAAGATGATCTCACCCGCAAGCGGCCCCGTCTGGTTACTCGACGCAGCAGCCGCAACGAAACTCCCGTAAACACGAGACCGACCGAAGGAATACACCCCGGCTAAGACGTGAGAGCCGGGGTGAAATAATAATACCGTTCCTGTTCATTAGTGGCATAATGCGGCCA
>JBPCNU010000195.1:0-5936 GCA_051000975.1 Rubrobacter sp. | reverse complement strand
GGACAGACTTTGAGGCTGATATTGAGGCTTCGGAGGAGCGGTCGGGGCACTACGAGCGGGATCTCCTCGGCATGATAGCCGAGGTATCGGAAGCGGGGGAGCGCCTTCAGGTGGTGCAGTCTGACCTCGATGCGACCGACCAGCGAGTCGCGGAGCTTGAAGAGAGGACGCGGCAGCTTTCGGAGAAGCTACGCCTTCGGGAAGAAGAGAGAAAGGCTGCGGAGGAACAGCAGCGCGCTGCGCTGGTGCAGGCGTATCAGGACGGGGGAATCCGGGGCTTGGATCTCGTACTAGAAGACCTTCTCGATGGGGACGAAGAGCTCCTTGACCCGACGGTGAGGAAGTTTCTGTTCGAGGGCCAGGAAGACCTCGAAGGATACCGGGAAGCCGAGCGACTCGTAGAAAAGACATTCGAACAGGTCGAGCAGACTAGGCGGGATCAGCAAGCCACGATGTCTGAGCGACAGCAGCAGCGTAAAACACTTGCGGAAAAGGTTCGTGTTGCGGAGGTAGCTCAGGCGGAGTTGAGGGCCGAGATCTCCACCGAGGATCAGGAAGTCGAGACGATCCTCGTGGAGCGGCGAGACTATCAGCGGCGGCTGGAATCCGAGCGACGGAGTGCGAACAAGGAGAAGCTCCGCCGTCAGGAGCGAGCAAGGATAGACCTGCAAGCCGCCGCGACCGGTGGAGAATCGTCGCAGCGTCAGGAAGAAATTCAGGTCGCAGAAAAAGAAATATACGTCTCGGAGACGGAGCCGACCTCTTATTCGGGCTATATGGAACTCTACCGAGGGTCCGCCGAGCGGTACGGTTTTGCTGAGGACTGGTACATCCTCGCGGCCATCGGGAAGGTCGAGTCGGATCACGGCAGCAACCTCGGCCCTTCGAGTGCGGGGGCGATGGGGCCGATGCAGTTCTTGCCTTCGACCTGGGCGACCTCCGGGGTGGACGGCAACGGTGATGGCGAGGCGAACATAATGGATCCGGAAGACGCTATCCCCGCCGCCGCAGGATACCTCGTGGCCGGGGGTGCGCCGGAAGACTGGTACGCCGCGCTGTACTCTTACAACCACGCCGACTGGTACGTACGGAAAGTGCTGACGGTCGCCGAAGGATACGAGCAACTCGACACGGAAGGAAACCTCAGGTGAACGACGCAAACACCGGGAACCCCAGGAGCGAGATGTTCAGGAAACTCCTCGTAAGAGACCCGGACAACTCGATGGTGCTGTGTTCGCTCGGCCTCGAACTCTTCAAGGAAGACCACTACGAAGAGGCGCGGGAACACCTCCAGCGGGCGGTAGAGACGAAGCCCGACTACTCCGTGGCTTACCGGGCATTGGGTCGGTCGCTCATGGAATTGGAGCGCTACGACGAGGCGCGCGAAGTCTTCCGACGAGGCCGGGCCGTCGCCGAAGAGAACGGGGACTTCCAGACGATCAAGGAAATAGACGTATTCTCGAAGCGACTCGAGAAACGGACCGGTCGCGAGGGCTGACGGGCGACGAAGGGAAGCGGCTCTCTGGTAACATCGGACTGATGGATGCACGGGTCGGGATCTTCGTCGATTATCAGAGTCGGTTCGCAAGGGGCGTCGCGGAGGCCATTTGGTCCGGGCTCTCCAGAGCCACGGTGGCTTCCGGTGGGGGGAAGGTATCTACTTACTGGGACGGACTCGACCGGCGAGACGTCGTTGCGATCATGGCCTCCAAAGCGCCGCCGAGGCCAAGGGACTGGCAGGCTACCATCTTCGTCGTCGGACAGGATATCCCGGATACGATAGACGCCCTCAACCCTTTCAAAGACGAGGCCGGAGACTTCGGGCTCTGCGGTCTGATCGTCGCCACCCCGGAAGCGGCCAGCCCGCTCTCCGGGCCGCTGCTATATCAGGGGGTCGAATGCCTCACAGAGAGCGGCGTGAAGGTCGGGAACATCGAACCGGGCCTCCTGAGAGCGTACCCGGAGGAGTGTGCAGCCTACGCCCAGCGGCTGCTCGAAAGGCTCGGCGGGAACTGACCCCGCGCTGAACTCTGGCTGTTGAACGTGCTCCTCTCCATCGTCGTAACCGCCGCCTTCGCCGCGCTCGCCTGCTTTCTGAAGATGGTCGGAAAGAGTGGGGCAATAGGAGGTTTTGTTTTCGGAGCCGTGATCTTCTTCTGCACCGGCTGGCCGGGATTTACACTGCTCGCCCTGTTCGTGGTCGGGGGAGCGTTGCTTACGCGGCTCGGCTACGAGAGGAAGAATAGCTCTGGCAACGCTCAGGAGTACGGCGGCAGACGCGGCGCGAAGAACGCCCTCGCAAACTGCTCCGTCGCCGCCATCGTGGCCGTCCTCTACGCCGCGACCGGAGCCGAGGCGTTCGCGGCGGCCTTCGTCGCATCGCTCGGGGCGGCCTTCGCGGATACGGTCGAGTCCGAGGTCGGGCAACTGTATGGCGGAACCTCGCACCTCATAACCAGCCTGCGTCCCGTCATGCGGGGCACGGACGGTGCGATCACAGCCCTCGGGACCTTCGCCGGGGCGATCGCCGCTTCGATGATGTCCCTCGCCGGACTCGCGCTCGGGTTCGTGGACGGGTTCGCCGCCTTCGTGCTAGTGGCTATCGCAGCGTTCGTCGGGACGGTAGTGGATAGTGTGATCGGGGCAAAGCTGCCTCGCATCGGCAACGAAGCAACGAACATCGCATGTACGTTCGCAGCGGCGGTACTCACGCTCCTACTCCTCTAGGAACGTTGCCCGTTGACGGTGGTTTGGTTCTAGAAAGATGGTGCCTTGATCCGGCGTTCGCTTCCTCTGCAAAACTAGCTGAACAGCTGGCGTGCGCGATCTCGGAAGTTCCATCCACCTCACCTGAGAAGCTCGTATTCGTAAACGAAACGAGGTTCGGGAGGTAGCAGGAGATGAACAGGAAGTGGATCTTCTTCGGCTGCGGCGGGTTGCTCTTGCTCGGGTTTCTCTTTATGGGATGCTCGGCGATAGTCGCCGTGGTCGGCTCCGGTAGTGGAGAGGGCGGAGGGGCTCCCCCCGGCGAACAGGCAAGCGGCGAAGACCCTGGAGCGGCCGCCGCCATCGGAGAGCCCCTGGACGTAGGCGAAGTATCATGGATCGTGGACGGAGCGGAGCAGACCCAGAGCCTCCAGTCGCAGTTCGGAGAAAATCGGGAAGGGAACTTCATTGTCGTGGACTTCACCTTTACGAACAACGACACCGAGGCCATCACCCTCGACACAGTCTCCATGGCGCTCCTGGATGGGCAGAACCGGAGGACCGAGTCAGACCCGGACGCCTTCGAGTACATCGAGGAGAGCCGCAATATCTTCCTGGAGCAGGTCAACCCCGGCGTCAGCAAGGAAGGAACCGCCATCTTCACCGTCGCCCCGGACGCAAACGACTTCACTCTGGAACTAGGCGACGCGGCGATGTTCTCCGAGCAGACTGGCTCCGTGAAGCTCGACTTCTAGCGAGACCTCTGCGAGGAACGAACCCGCACGGCATCACCAGGAGCCTCCGGTCTTACCCGGGGGCTTCTCTGTTGTTTTCAAAAAGCAGCCTTTATCGCCGATGGTATGATAAGTACATGAACGTGGAGCGCATCAGCACGGTTTCACAAGACCGACTATAAAGCCCCATTGCCTCTCGCCGGGGTTCCTCCGGCTCCTCGCAGAGAACGCCTTATTTATTAGACGGAGATAGCGCATGACTGATACTCACGCCAGGGAAGATCACAAAACCTTCGACTACGACCCAACCGCCCTCGAAACTCGCTGGCGCGAGCGCTGGCGGGAGGCCGACCTCTACAAGACCGACGAGGATACCTCCAAGCCGAAGCACTACGCCCTGACGATGCTCCCATATCCCTCTGGCGACCTGCACGTCGGCCACTGGTACCCGATGACCCCCTCCGACAGCCACGCCCGCTTTATGCGGATGAACGGTTACCGGGTCTTCTTTCCCATCGGCTTCGACGCCTTCGGGCTCCCGGCGGAGAACGCCGCCATAAAACGTGGCATACATCCCCGCGACTGGACGTACTCCAACATCGAGAACATGCGCGGCCAGCTTCGGCAGATGGGAACGATGTTCGACCTCGACGCCGAGGTCATCACCTGCGACCCGGAGTACTACAGGTGGAACCAGTGGTTCTTCATAGAGTTCTTCAAGCGCGGCCTCGCCTACCGCAAGCAGGCCCCCGTAGACTGGTGTCCGAAGGACAACACGACTCTCGCGCGGGAACAGGTCATCGGGCCGGAGCGGGTCTGCGAGCGGTGCGGGACGCCCGTCATAAAGAAGAACCTCTGGCAGTGGGTGTTCAAGATCATGGACTACGCCGACGAGCTGCTCGACTTCACGAAGCTCGACTGGCCGGAGCGGGTCGAGACGCTCCAGAGGAACTGGATCGGCCGCTCCGAGGGCGCGGAGATCAAGTTCTACATCGAGGGCTACGGCCCGGTAGAGGTCTTCACGACGAGGCCGGACACGCTCTTTGGGGCGACGTTCTTCGTGATGAGCCCCGAGCATCCCGCCGTCGACACCATCACGACCGAGGAGCAGCGCTCCGAAGTCGAGGCGTACAAGGGGCGGGCCTCACGCATGACGGAGATAGACCGGACCGACAATACCCGCGAGAAGACCGGCGTCTTCACCGGGGCGTACGCAGAGAACCCGGCGAACGAGAAGCTCATCCCGGTCTACATCGCGGACTACGTACTGATGGGGTACGGGACGGGTGCGATCATGGCCGTCCCCGGTCAGGACGAGCGCGACTGGGAGTTCGCCGAGAAGTACGATCTCCCGATCATTCGTACCGTCAGGCCACCGGACGACTTTGATGGAAAAGCCTACACCGGCGATGGCCCGGCGATGAACAGCGACTTCCTCGACGGCCTCGGTGTCGAAGAGGCGAAGGCGAAGATGACCGTTCACCTCGAAGCCCGGGGTGCCGGGGGCGCGACCGTCACGTACCGGCTGCGAGACTGGCTCATCAGCCGCCAGCGGTACTGGGGAACGCCGATACCCATGATCCACTGCGCCGGGTGCGGGACCGTCCCCGTCCCCGAGGAAGATCTGCCCGTGCTGCTGCCGGGGGACGCCGAATTCACCCCGACCGGGGAATCGCCGCTCAAGCTGCGCGAGGACTTCTGGCGGGTGGAATGCCCCGAGTGCGGCGGTGAGGCGGAGCGCGAGACAGATACGATGGACACGTTCATGGACTCGTCCTGGTATCAGTACCGCTACCTCTCGCCACACTACGAGGAGGGTCCGTTCGACCCGAAGCGCGGCGAGAAGTGGCTCCCGGTAGACCTGTACACCGGTGGCGTCGAACACGCGACGATGCACCTCCTGTACACGCGCTTCTTCACGAAGGTCATGCGCGACATGGGCCTCGTGGATTTCGACGAGCCTATGAAGCGGCTCTTCAATCAGGGGACCATCCTCGGGCCAGACGGACAGAAGATGTCCAAGAGCCGGGGCAACGTCGTCAACCCGCAGGAGTACGTCGACCGCTACGGGTCGGACGCGCTGCGCTGCTACCTGATGTTCATCGGGCCGTGGAACGAGGGCGGACCGTGGGACGGTGGCGGCCTCGGCGGCGTCTCGCGCTGGCTCCGCCGGGCGACCTCGCTCCCGACCGGCGCCGAAGGCTCGACCGCCGACGCCGACCCCTCAGAACTCGGCAGACGCACCAACCTACTCGTGAAGAAGGTGACCGAAGACCTCACGGCGTTTCGATTCAACACCACCATCGCCGCGCTCATGGAACACACGAACTACCTGTTCGCTGGGAAGGGCGAGGTGGAGAAGGCGGAATGGCAAGAGGCCCTGAACGAGTTCACCCTCGTGCTCGCGCCCATCGCGCCTCACCACGCAGAAGAACTCTGGGCCGGGCTCGGAGAGAAAGAATCCGTGCACCTTCAGAAGTGGCCGGAGTGGGACGA
>JBPCNU010000194.1:0-5680 GCA_051000975.1 Rubrobacter sp. | reverse complement strand
GGCCAGTACACCGTCGAGGGCGGTCAGGTCTCGACCGGCTCCATCGTCGCCTGGTTCAAGAACCACTACGCGAAGGTCGCCCGGGAAGAGGGACGAAAGCGCGGCATCGACCCCTACGGCGTCCTGAACGAGATGGCGAAGGATATCCCCATCGGCTCCGACGGCCTCGTCGTCATAGACTACTTCCAGGGCAACCGGACGCCCTACACGGACCCGCTCGCTAGGGGGATGATGTGGGGGCTTTCCTTGTCTCACACGGAGGGGCATATGTTCCGGGCGATCATCGAGGGCATCTGCTACGGGACGGAGCACATCCTTCGCACGATGCGCGGCCACGACTTCGAGCCGCGCCTCAACGTAGTCGCCGGAGGGCCGACCAAGAGCGACCTCTGGATGCAGATGCACGCCGACGTCGCCAACGTCCCGATCCAGAAGACGAAAGTGGGAGAAAGCCCGGTCCTCGGAGCGGCCATGATCGCCGCCGTCGGTGCGGGAATCTATAAAGACATCCCCGAAGCCGCCCGCGCGATGGTTCACGACGAGAACACCATCGAGCCGGACCCGGAGGCCCACGAAGCCTACAAGTTCTACGTGGACCGCTACATAGACACCTACCCGCAGATGAAGGAGCTCATGCACAAGACCGTCAAGCACGTCGCCGCCGAAGGAAAAGCTCCGGTGTAGGCTCGGGGAGACGGTTCGGCGGGACCATTGATTTCAGGTACGGAACGGGGGAGAGATGAGCGGGGCAGGGTTGCGGTTGGGTCAGTTGTTCGACAGGGAGAGTGGTCGGGCGTTCATTACGGCCTACGATCACGGCGGGACGCTCAGGGTCTCGGCGGAGTCCGGTGGGGCGGTCGAGACGGTCGAGAAGATCGTCGCCGGGGGTCCGGAGGGGGTTTTGATCTCCCCCGGGCTTCTCAAGCAGACCACCCACCTCTTCGCCTTTCGGGGCGCGCCCGTGCCCATAGTCCGCACCGACTGGACGGTCCTCGACGAGCGCATGAGGGACGTCGGGGAGCGGTACCGCGTACTCATCGAGCCGGGGGAGGCGCAGGAACTAGGAGCCGGGGCGATAGTCATGTATCTCATACAGGGGCCGGAGTCGGGGGAGATGTTCGCCGACAACGTGCGGGCCATCTCTACCGCGGCCGCGAAGGCTCACCGGGCCGGGCTGCCGTTCATCGTCGAGGCGACGCTGTGGGGATCGCGCATCACCGAGAAGAAGGATCCGGACCTCCTCGCCTACGGTTGTCGCATCGCCGCGGAACTCGGGGCCGACGCCGTCAAGACCGAGTACACCGGCGACCCCGAGACGATGCGCGACGTTATAGACGCCTGCCCGGTCCCGGTCCTGACGCTCGGCGGTGCGAGGAGCGGCTCCGAGGACGACGTAATAGCCTCAGCGACGGGGGCGGTAGAGGCCGGGGCGAAGGGGATCATCTTCGGCAGAAACGTCTGGATGGCCGACGACCCGGTCGGGATGTCCGCCCGCCTTCGCGAAGCCGTCCACGGCGTCCCGGCAAACAGGTGATCGCACCAGCCACAGAAGGAGGAAGTCATCATGAAGGTACTCTGCGCGGGCGACCTGTTCCTCTCCTCCGGGGAGTTCAGGGAGGCTCTTGAGAAGGAGTTCGGGGGAGATAGCTCACCCGAGGTACGCGAGGTGATGTGGGCCGGGGAGAAGGCCGAGGACCAGCACCACCTGCAGCAGATCATGGAGGTAGACGGACCGGAGGCCGTCCCCACGCCGGACGAGATAGTCGAGGCCGTCGGCGATGCTGAGTTGATAGCCGTCCACTTCGCCCCGATCCCCCGCGCCGTTCTGGAGGCCGGGCCGAACCTGAAGGCCGTCGTCGTGGCGCGGGCCGGCTACGAGAACGTGAACGTCGAGGCTGCGAACGAGCTAGGCATAGCGGTCATAAACCTCGTCGGACGGAACGCCCCGGCGGTCGCGGAGCAGGCCATCGCCCTGATGCTCGCCGAGACGCGGGACATCGCCCGCGTCGACCGGGGCATCCGCGAGGGGAAGTGGCCGAAGGAGTTTCCGCAGACCCCCTACGACCTGCACGGTCGGACGGTCGGTTTGATCGGCTTCGGTGAGGTGGCGAAGCAGCTGGCCCCGAGGATCCTCGGCTTCGAGGTGGACCTCATCGTCTACGATCCCTACGTTGACGCCGACACCATCGCCTCCTACGGTGCAGAGAAGGTCGAAGATCTCGATACCATCTTCCGCGACTCGGACTTCGTGAGCCTCCACGCCCGACTCTCCGACGAGACCCGACGCTTCATCGGTCGCGAACAGTTCGACCTGATGAAGCCGACCGCCTACTTCATAAACAACGCCCGCAGCCGCATGGTCAACTACGATGACCTCTACGACGTTCTGAAAGAAGGCCGCATCGCCGGGGCCGCGCTGGACGTCCACGACGACGAGCCGCTCGGCGAGGGGAGCAAGTGGACCTCTTTGGAGAACGTGACCCTCGCGCCCCACATAGCCGGGAGCACGACGAGCACCTGGGAGAACTCCGTCAGGATGACCGCCGAAGCCGTCAAGGAGATCTCGGAATCCGGCCGAGCCGGGAACACCGTTAACGCTTCCGCCCTCGAAGAGAAGGAAGGGGCGTCGTGAGCCCGTACCTGCTCGGCCTCGACAGCGGCAACACCGGGACGAAGGCCGTCGTGTTCGACGAAGAGGGCTACGAGCGCGGCGTCGGGAGCGTCGGGAACACGCAGATGAACCCGCATCCGAGGTGGGTCGAGCAGGACATGCAGACCGTCTGGGAGAGCGCGAAAGCCGCTATTCGGGCGGCCATCCTCGCGGCGAAGATCGACGGGAAGGAGATATCCGCGATCGGCGTCTCCGGCCACGGCGACGGTATCTACCTCGTCGACGAGAAGGGCGCGCCTGTCAGGGCCGGTATACAGTCAATGGACTCCCGCGCCCATAAACTGCTCGCTCGCTGGAACGAGTCCGGCGTCGGGGACCGGGCGCTGGAGTTCAACGGGCAGCGACCCTTCACCGCGCTGCCGCCGGTCCTGCTCGCGTGGTTCAAGGAAGAGCAGCCGGAGGTGCTCGAGCGGACCCGGTGGGCGATCTACGTAAAAGACTGGCTCCGCTACAAACTCACCGGTGAGTTCGCCACCGACCCGTCCGAGGCGTCGAGCGGCTTCACCGACGTGAGGACGCAGGACTACTCCGACGAGGCGTATAGCGTCTACGATCTCGACGAAGTGCGGGGGATGCTCCCGCCCATCGCCGCCTGCACCGAGGTCGTCGGTGGTGTGACGGAGGAGGCGGCGCGCCTGACGGGCCTTGCAGCCGGGACGCCGGTCGTCGGCGGGGCGCACGACGTGGACTGCGCCTCGGTCGGGGTCGGATGCGTCGAGGTTGGGGACCTCACCATGATCGCAGGCACCTGGTCCATCAACGAGGTCGTCGGAGACGAACCGGCCTTCCTCGAAGGCTCGGCCTGCCGCAACTTCGTGAAACCCGGCCTCTACCTCAACATGTCGGCCTCCCCGACGAGCGCGACGAACCTCGAATGGTTCGTCCGGCAGATGTGTCCCCTCGAATACAAGACCTCAAAGGACATGGGCATCTCACCCTTCGCCTTCGTCAACGAAGAGGTAAAACGGGTGATGAACGATGACTCTCGCGTCTTCTACCACCCGTTCCTCTACTCCTCACCGCACGGCGACGACGCGACGGGCGGCTTCTTCGGGCTGCGCGGCTGGCACACGCGGGGCCACCTGCTGCGCGCGCTCTTCGAAGGGGTCGCGTTCAACCACAAGACCCACGTGAACCTGCTGCGGGAGGCCTTCGACGTGAAGCGCGTAAGGCTCACGGGCGGCGGCTCGACGAGCCGGACGTGGTCTCAGATCTTCGCCGACACCCTCGGCGAGACGGTCGAGGTGATGGGGGCCGGGGAGACCGCCGCGCTTGGAGCTGCGCTCTGCGCCGGGGTCGGAACCGGGGTCTACGACTCCATAGACGATGCCGCGAACAACGTCGTGCGTAAGTTCCGCATCCACGAGCCCGACCCCAGAAACAGCGAGCGGCTGGTGGAAGCCTACGGGACGCACCTCGCGCTCGTGGATGCGATGAACCCCGTCTGGGAGAAGACCGGATGAAGGAGACCCGGATGAAGGAGACGAGGAGGAAATTGTGCTAGCAGCCATCTTTCGCGAACCGGGCAACCTCGACGTTACGGAGGTCGAGACACCGGAGGCCAGACCCGGCGAGGTCATCGTGCGCGTCGGGGCGAACACGGTCTGCGGGACGGACGTTCGGATACTCAAGGGTGAGAAGACGCGTGGCATCGGGAAGGACGTGATCCTCGGCCACGAACTCGCCGGACACGTTGCCGAAGTCGGGGCCGGGGTGGGGAACTACGGTCTCGGGTACGAGGTGGGCGCGCCGGTCGCGATGTACCCGCTCCTGCAGTGCGGTCGCTGCTACTACTGCCTGCGCGGGATGGAGAACGTCTGCGAGAACCTGAGGATCTTCGGCAACATCGAGGACGGTGGCCTCGCCGAGTTTATCCGCGTACCGGCGAAGGCCGTCGAGCGCGGCAACCTCTTCATCGCCGGGGAGGACCGCCCGTCGGAGGAACTCGCCCTCGCAGAACCCCTCGCCTGCTGCATCAACGGATTAGAGAAGTACCGTGTCGAGGTCGGCGATACGGTCGTCATCCTCGGTGCCGGACCTATCGGTCTGTTCCACCTCCAGCTCGCGCTGCTCTCCGGGGCGGAGAAGGTCATCGTCAGCAACCCGTCCGAGTCGCGTCGTCGCTTCGCAGAATCCCTCGGGGCAACCGTCACCGTCGATCCGACGAGCGAGGATCTGACCGGGGTGGTCAACGAACACACGGGAGGGCGCGGGGCGGACGCGACGGTCATCTGCATCGGCCGGCCGGAGCTGGTCAACGACGCGCTCGGGATGACGAGGAAGGGCGGACGGGTCAACGTCTTCGCCGGGCTGGCCGGAGATGGTTGGGCGGAGATCGCAGCGAACCTCATCCACTACAACGAAATATCCCTGACCGGGGGCTCGAACTGCCGCCGCCGGGACTTTGCCGACGCGATGCGCCTGATTTCAGCCGGCAGGATAGACGTGAAGACGATGGTGACGGACCGCTTCCCGCTCGCACAGGCCGCCCACGCGATAGAGAAATCATCCGAAAGCGGCGGCATCAAGGTGGCCGTGATGCCGTAGGGGAGACGTAGAAGGAAGCGCGGCCGAGGGTTCGGGAAGCGGAATTTTTACATAGAAGAGGGAGTCTTCATGAAGCGCATTACGAACGATCCCACGTCGTTCAAGGATGAGATGGTCGAGGGGTTCGTATCAGCGTACGGTCGGTACGTTCGGCGCGTCCCGAACGCCTCCGGGGTGGTGGCGGTCGGCTCCCCGAAACGGGGGAAGGTCTCAGTCCTGATCGGGGGCGGCTCGGGCCACTACCCGGCCTTCTGCGGCATCGTCGGCGAAGGTCTGGCCGACGGGGCGGTCATCGGGGACATCTTCGCCAGCCCGTCGGGTGAACAGGTCTACCGTTGCACGAAGGCTCTGGACGGCGGGGCGGGCGTCCTGTATTCCTACGGCAACTACTCGGGCGACGTGATGCACTTCGGGATGGCCGAGATGCGCTGCCGCAAGGAAGGCCTGGACGTTCGGACGGTC
>JBPCNU010000193.1:0-6541 GCA_051000975.1 Rubrobacter sp. | reverse complement strand
TAATCGTCAAGGGTAAGAACCTCTCGGTTACGGACGCGCTCGACGCGCACGCCAGGGAGAAGGTGGAGCGTGTCGCCCGATTCTTCGACGAGTCGAGGAGCGACTGCCGCGCCGAGGTCGAGCTCATCCACGAGCGCAACAGGGCTCGCACCGAGCCGGAGGTCGTCGAGGCGACGCTCTTCGTGAACGGCTCCGTCATAAAGGCGACCGATTCCTCGCAGGACATGTACGCTGCGATAGACGGTATGGGGCGCAAGCTGGAGCGACAGGTCAAGCGGTTCCGTTCGAAGCAGGTCGACCGCTGGCACGGCGAGCGAGACAGGAAGACGGGCGCGAGCGTCGAGCCGGAGCCGTTCCTCGTCGAAGAGGTCGAGGAGCTGGAGACGAAGATAGTCAAGACCAAGCAGTTCCAGATGAAACCGATGGGACCGGAGGAAGCCGTCATGCAGATGGAGCTTCTGGAGCACGATTTCTTTGTCTTCACGAGCGCGGAGTCGGGGGACGTCAGCGTTGTGTATCGGCGACACGACGGGGATTATGGGCTGATCGAACCAACCGCCTGAAAGGGAGCGCGGCAAGAAGCGCAGCGTCCGAAACACGCCTCGAAAGCAACACATCCCGCCACAGACCATATAATAGGCTGGACTATTCCCCGGCGGGACGTTTATGTGTGGTCCGAAGCCGGGTCGAAGGGACGAGAGATTCGAGCGAGTCAAACGATTTAAACGTGAGGTATCCCGGCATTGGCTAATCTTCTGACGAAAATACTCCGCTTCGGCGAAGGGCGCAAGATCAAGGTCCTCCAGCAGACCGTCGAGGCTGTGAAGGCGAAGGAACCGGAGGTCGCCCCGCTCTCCGACGAGCAGCTTCGCGCTAAAACGGACGAGTTCCGCGAGCGGCTCGAAGGCGGCGAGACCCTGGACGACATCCTGCTCGAAGCCTTTGCGGTCGTGCGGGAGGCGGCCCACCGGACGCTCGGTGAGGGTCGTATCATGGAGGACGGCACCAAGTTCTTCCGACCCTTCGATGTGCAGGTCATGGGCGGTCTGGTGCTGCATCAGGGGAAGATCGCGGAGATGAAGACCGGCGAGGGGAAGACGGCCGCCGCCACCATGCCCGTCTACCTCAACGCACTCTCCGGCAAGGGTGTACACGTCGTAACGGTGAACGACTACCTCGCTCGCCGCGACGCGGAGTGGATGGGTCAGGTCTACGAGATGCTCGGCCTGAGCCTCGGGATAATCCAGGACGGAATGCCTGCCCCCGAGCGCCGCGAGGCCTACGCTGCCGACATAACTTACGGAACGAACGCCCAGTTCGGCTTTGACTACCTCCGCGACAACATCGCCACCTCCGTCGAACAGCTGGTTCAGCGCGAACTCAACTACGCCATCGTGGACGAGGTCGACTCTATCCTCGTGGACGAGGCCCGGACGCCGCTCATCATCAGCGGGATGCCGGAGAGCGCTGCCGATACCTACTACTCGTTCGCCCGCGTCATGCCGACGTTGAAGGAGGGTGAGGACTACGAGGTCGACGAGAAAAAGAAGCAGGTCGCGCCGACCGAGGCCGGGGTCGAGAAGGTCGAGAAGGCGCTCGGCATCGAGAACCTTTACGACTCGGTGAACACGAACCTCGTCAACCACCTGAACCAGTCTCTGAGGGCGCACACGCTCTACAAGAACGACAACGAGTACATGGTGCGCGATGGTCAAGTCCTCATCGTGGATGAGTTCACGGGGCGCGTTCTCGAAGGGAGACGCTATTCCGAAGGACTTCATCAGGCGATAGAGGCGAAAGAGGGTGTTCAGATAAGGGAGGAGAACCAGACAGTCGCCACGGTGACTATCCAGAACTTCTTCCGCCAGTACGACAAGCTCGCCGGTATGACGGGTACCGCCGCGACCGAGGCCGACGAGTTCATGCACACTTACCAGATGGAGGTAGTCTCCATCCCGACGCACCGCGACATGGTCCGCTTCGACAAGGATGACCTCGTCTACAAGAACCGGAAGGCGAAGTACAACGCCGTCGTCGAGGACATCATGGAGCGTCACGAGGCCGGGCAGCCCGTGCTGGTCGGTACGGTCTCGGTCGAGGTGTCGGAGCTTCTCTCGAGGATGCTCTCGAACCGCATGGTGAAGCACAACGTCCTGAATGCCAAGCAGCACGAGCGCGAGGCGGAGACGATCGTTGAGGCCGGAGAGCGCGGGGCGGTTACGATCGCGACGAACATGGCCGGACGCGGAACGGACATCAAACTCGGTGAGGGCGTCGCTGATGTGGGGGGACTCTACGTCCTTGGGACCGAGCGGCACGAGTCGCGGCGCATAGACAACCAGCTTCGCGGTCGCGCGGGGCGGCAGGGCGACCCCGGCGAATCGCGGTTCTACCTCTCCTTCGAGGACGACCTTCTCAGGTTGTTCGGCGGGGACAAGATGCAGAATATCGTAGAGCGGCTTGGGATCGAGGACGACGATGCTATAGAGGCGGGGATGATCTCGAACTCCGTCAGGCGGTCGCAGGAGCAGGTAGAGAGCCGAAACTTTCAGACGCGTAAGCGCATCCTCGAATACGACGACGTGCTGAACAAGCAGCGTGAGGTGATCTACTCCATAAGGCGCGACATTCTGATGGGCGAGAAGGTGGATACGCTTGCCTACGTCGAGGAGGCCGTCTCAGAGGTCGTGTACCGCAACGCCCCGGCGAGCATCTACCCGGAGGACTGGGACGCCGAGACGCTTCAGGCCGAGCTCAACGCGCTGTACCCGAGCGAGGTGGAGATAGCCAACCTCGATATGCAGGAGATGTCCTCGGAGAAGCTGCGGGAGATCGTCCTCGAAGACGCGAGGGCGCGGCTGGAGGAGCGGAAGGTCGAGTGGGAAGAACGCTCGTCCGAGCTCCAGAGCCGGGGGTTCGTCCGCTCCGACGGAGCGAGCAGCTTCGAGGACGCCGAACGCCGAACGCTCCTCTCGGTCGTGGACTCGCGCTGGCGGGAGCACCTCTTCGAGATGGACTACCTGCGCGAGGGCATCGGCTGGCGCGGTCTCTCGCAGCGCGACCCGCTCGTCGAGTACAAGCGCGAGGGCTACGATATGTTCGTGGAGATGGAGAAGGGGCTCAGGGAGGATTACGTAACGTACATCTACCGCATCGAGAACCTCAAGCTCTCCGAGGAGGACGTGCAGCGCATTCAGCTCTCCTACAGCGGCGGCGGAGACCCGGACGGAGACCAGAGTCAGCAGAGCAACCAGACCGAAAACCAGACCAGGACCGAGAGCCAGCCGCGTCGGGAGCCGCGTCAGAATTCACGGGCCAAGATCGGCCCGAACGATCCCTGCCCGTGCGGGAGCGGGAAGAAGTACAAGAAGTGTCATGGCGGGACCGGTCCCGGTGGACCAGCCGTACAGGCGGGCTAGGTCGGGGGCGAATGGCAGAGCTTGACGACAGGCTAGGCAGGCTGGAAGAACGCCTCGCGGAACTGGAAGTCTTCTTCGACATGGAGGCCATGCGCGCCGAAGCCGAGGAACTCGGCGGCGCGATGTCGGAGCCGGACTTCTGGGACGACCCGGATTCCGCGAAGGAGACCTCGGCCCGGTTCTCACGAATCGAGGGGCGTGTCCGGCTGCTCGACGACCTGCGCTCCCGGCTCTCCTACTCGCGGGAAATCCTCGAAATAGCCGAGGGCGACGCCGACCTCATCCGTGAGGTAGAGGCCGAGTTATCGAGGGTAAACGCCGCGCTGGACGAGCAGGAGATAGCCCGGATGTTCAGCGGCGAGTACGACACCGGGGACGCCATCCTGACGGTCAACAGCGGCGCGGGCGGGGTCGAGGCGCAGGACTGGGCGGAGATGCTGTCCCGAATGTACCGTCGCTGGGTCGAGCGTCACGACTTCGGCCTCGAAGTCATCGAGTACACCGAGGACGATGAGGCCGGGATCAAGAGCGCGACCTTTACCGTGAAGGGGGAGTTCGCCTTCGGGCTGCTCTCGGCGGAGCGCGGGGTGCATCGTCTGGTTCGAATAAGCCCGTTCGATTCTTCCTCCCGCAGGCATACGAGCTTTGCCTCCGTGGCGGTGGCCCCGGTGATAGACGACGCGGTCGAAGTCGAGATAGACGAGAAGGAACTGAAGACGGATACGTACCGGGCCTCGGGAGCGGGTGGTCAGCACGTCAACAAGACGGACTCGGCGGTACGCATAACGCACCTGCCGAGCGGGATCGTGGTGCAGTGCCAGAACGAGCGGAGCCAGCACCAGAACCGCGAGGTTGCGATGAAGGTCTTGCGGGCGAGGCTCTTCGAGCGGGAGCGAGAGAAGCGCGAGCAGGAGATAGCGGCCCAGAGCGGGGTAAAGTCCGACATCGGGTTCGGGTCGCAGATCCGCTCCTACGTCCTCCATCCTTACCAGATGGTGAAGGACCTTCGCACCAGCGTCGAGAAAAGCGGGGTGGACGCCGTTCTGGACGGCGACCTCGACGACTTCATCTACGCTTACCTCAAACTCCAGACGTCAGACTAGACGGACCGCAGATATGGAGATTCCACCTTCGAACCGCCGGAGTCGCCGGGGCAAATCTCGCCGCGGCTCGCGGGAGGAACGTCGGAAGTCCCGGCGCGGCAAGGGCGGACTCTTTAGAGCGTTGCTGCCCATCGGGGCGGGGCTTGCGGCGGTTCTGGCCGTCGTCGTGCTCGTTGCGGTGATCGGCTCTTACACCTTCCTGCCGGGGATGGTCTCCGAGAGGATCGCGACCGGAGTGCGAGAGGATTTCGGCCTGGACCGCGACCCGGAGGTCGAGGTGAGAAGCGACCCACCGCCCAATATTCTTCGCGGCAAGTTCTCCGAAGGAGATATCGCTATCGGAGCGGGAGAGTTCTGGGGCTTCAACGTCGAGGGGGTCAACGTCGCCCTCGATCCGTTCGACGTGGACGTTCCGGCGAGCCTGTCTCAGCGGACGCTCATCTACGAGGAACCTTCCTCCGGCACCCTGGAGGCGGTCGTATCCAGCGAAGAGGTCGGGCGCGTCGCCCGCGAGGAGTCCGGGATAGACGACGTTCGGCTCGAAAGCGGGCGGCTCGTCGTCGAGCAAGACCCGCAGCTCTTCGGAAGCCTGACCCTCCCCATCGAGGTTCGCGGCCGCCTCGGACTGCGCGGAAACGACGTGCTCGTCTACACCCCGGAGCAGGTCGATGTCGTCGGGGTCTCGCTGCCGCAGGAGACCACGGAGAGTATCCTCTCCGGCGTGGAACTCACCTTCCCGATAGAAGATGTCGCGAACGGGGTAACGCTCCGGGAAGCCAACATCGCGGGCAACGAACTCATCCTCACGGGCGATGTGGATGGGATTCGGTAACGGTCATATTACGAGGAGATTGCGGTAGAGTTACGGCACCGAGTTGATAAAGTAACGATTCGTTGCTATCTTCAAGCGCGTTCCGGGTTTGAAGCAGGCGGAGCAAAAGAGTATAGAGATACCGGCTAGGGGCGATTACAGTCAGAGGCCCGGGTTTATGGAGAGGTCATGATCCGATTCGACAACGTTACAAAGCTCTACGGGCGGGACACCATCGCCCTGGAGAAAATAGACCTCGACATCGGGGATGGCGAGTTCGTCTTCCTCGTCGGGCAGAGCGGGTCGGGGAAGTCGACGATAATCCGGCTCCTGCTCAAGGAGATGGAACCGACGGCGGGTACGATACACGTTCGGGGGGAGAAGCTCTCTGCCATTCCGAGGCGGAGAATACCGCGCCTTCGCAGGAACATCGGGTGTGTCTTTCAGGACTTCAAGTTGCTGCCGAACAAGACGACTGTCGAGAACGTCGCCTATGCGATGGAGGTGACGGGGCAGAAACGGCGGCAGATCCGGACCAAGGTACCGCAGATCCTCGACCTCGTGGGACTCGGCGAGAAGGCGGAGAAGTATCCGCACGAGTTATCCGGCGGGGAGCAGCAGCGCGTCTCGATAGCGCGGGCGTTCGTCGGGCAGCCGAGGATACTCATAGCCGACGAGCCGACCGGGAACCTTGACCCGGAGACGAGCATCGGGATCATGCAGCTACTGCACCGCATCAACCGCATCGGCACGACCGTTCTCGTTGCGACTCACGACCGGGAGATGGTGGATATTATGCGCAAGCGGGTCGTCGCGCTCGAAAGTGGGCGTATCGTCCGGGATATGGTGAAGGGGGCGTACTCCGATGAGGTTTAACCTCGGGTTCTTCATCAGAGAGGCTTTCGGGAACATGCGCCGGAACGTCCTGATGAGCCTCACCGCCATAACCACGACCTTCATCTGCATCCTCGTCCTCGGGGTCGGGCTGCTCGTAAGCTCGCACATCGGGGGGGTTATAGGCTCGGTGCAGCAGGACGTGAACATCGAGTGGTATCTGACAGACGACGTCTCTCCGGAGCGAGTAACGGAGCTCGAAGAAGAGGTCGGTGGCTTACCGGAGGTGGCGAGCGTGGAGTTCGTCAGCGAGGAGCAGGCGATGGAGCGGTTCCGGGAGACCTTCCGGGACAACCCGGAGATCTATCAGGACA